>NZ_JACASJ010000054.1:0-31945 GCF_013391025.1 Enterobacter sp. SECR19-1250
GATGCGTGATCTGATCCTTCAACTCAGCAAAAGTTCGATTTATTCAACAAAGTCCGTCTTTTTCAGTCGGCTCTGATGTGCCAGTACTGGGCAGTGTTACGGTGAATAACAATACGACAACGCAATCCGTTGAATATCGTTCCAGCGGTGTTTTGTTTAACGTGACGCCATCAATCAAAAGTCGGACAATGGATCTCAAGATTCAGCAGCAGCTTTCCAACTTTGTGACCACTGAAACCGGCGTCAATAACTCGCCAACCCTTATCAAGCGTGATGTAACAACCGAAGTCAGCCTTGCAGATGGTGATATTATTTTACTTGGTGGCCTTGCTGAACAGAAAGACAGTAAGGCCAGTTCCGGCTGGAGCTTCTTCGGTTCCCGTACCAGTGAAAGCAACAAGACTGATATTATGGTGATGCTTCAGGTCAGAAAGGTTGACCGGAGCAGGGCGACGCCCCGCAGCGCCGCGAGGAGCGGTGAACTGTTCCGGGACAACCTGAACTGATTGTATGGATTTTTATTATGGCGTTAACTTTTATGGGGTATGAACAGTACGACATCTTCTAGGTATTCAGTTACTTAGAGGATTTATTATGTCTGTAAAAAATAAGGCGCGTGACCGACTTCCCGGTGGCCGCCTTAAGTCTTATCGTCGTGTAGGTTCACATTTTGCCAGTTGTGCCAGATGGTTTGATAAATCGCCGTCCTGGTATCGCAATATGATGATGACCAGGCCTGAGCGCCGTGAAGTCAGAAGGCTTCTCAATCAGGTAATGCGTGGTCATGATGCTGACGGCATTGCTTTTCCGGTCAGTCATCGTCCGTTTGTTTATTGGTGGTGAATTTCGTACGCACGAAATTTCACGCATAAACACCAGACAAAAAATCGTTAACTGTCTGTTTTGAAAGATAACGCCGGTCAGTGACAAAACTTGTTTTGTTGCTGTCCGGGGTTGGCCAAGCCGTACAGTTTCCATTTTCAGCGTTATGGCTGATTCGGCGCGGCAGCATTCATCGGGGCTTATCATGGAAAAATTCATGACACATCAGGAGCATGGTGATGGCACTGAAGAAGTGGTGTTTGATTCTCGTGTATCAGGTACAGATTTACCAACTAACTGGATGAACAGGCCTGATTGGTGAGGTCAGGCCGTTCACTTACTGCTGACAGACATTTGATTCTGATTCGTTTGGAGAAACGGATGATTTTGAATCACTGTCGATAGTAGCCAGTTGACGGCCAGTGTCAACGATTCCCGCCAGATTCTGCCATCCTTACCATTGGTGCGCATAATGTACGACACGTTATGTTGAAAAGGCCGCTGCGAAAATCTCTCTCGCAGTGGCCTCTTTAGCATAACGTCATTGTGCGAACCACTATTTAAATAGCGACCTGATTTTCTCATTGTAATTAGCTTGAAAAAACATCTCTACCTCTTTATTCACCAATCCTTCAGATGCCTTGATGTCTATCTCAGCATTCATATCATCTAAAGTAAGATAGCTTTTATCATCTCTGCTTAATATTAAATAGCTCATGCTATTGGGTTTGACAATAACCTCTGTCGAATCAAAAAATGTCTTTCCACCGATGACTGTGCTGTTCGCATGGTATTTTTCATATATTTCTTGTTTGGCCTTCTCCTGGGTTTGTTCATCGGCAAAATCACTTATATTTGATATCTCCCCCCAAAAAGCATGGTTTGAATCCACTCTATAATTGGCTTTAAATACCATTGGAGAATTTAGCTTATTTACAAGCCTAAATTTATATTGGATTTTACCGTTAAGTTTCCTAGCATCAACCAATTCTATTGGATACTCTTTTTTGGCAATGTCGTAGTTTTTTATTATTATGTCGTTTCCAAATGGGGAAATCAGAAAACCGTTGTTTTTGTAATCACTGTAAAACAAAGAATTGTGGGTGTATCCTATTGTTTTTTCAGGGGAATCCCCACTGCTTATCATGTAGCTTAATGCGCCTAGTACCGTTGTGAATAGAGCAACGGTGAACGTTAAGACCCCTGCACTGGGAGGGACTACATCTTGTGTTAGATATACTTTCCCGTTTGTATCTTCTGATTTTATCCGCGGCTTTATTTTTTTCTCTAATTTCCTTGCACCTTCAACTAATATCACCATTGATATTTTCTCAGAGGGTATGACTCTATCTATATGTATTTCACCATTCTCATTTTTATAATCATAAGTAGATGATAAAACACTACAGCTTAATCCATTTGGCATTTTTATAATTACGTTTTTTTCTTTATCCTTCCCGTTGTTATATATGCTAGAGTTTATTGTAAACGCATTGTCGGCAATTGAAGTATTTTCAATCGAATTCCAGCATGACAAATAAAGCTGTCTCTTTCTGAACAAAGACAGCAATTTGTTTAAAATGAGAGCGACAAAAAATGAAATTATAACCTTCAATGTGTTCGACAAAATATCTTGCATTTTATTTCTCATTTTTATTTCTTTAGCAAATTATTCTGATTTTTTATTTCGGCTCAAAGTTAGCTCTGAGCCGATTGATATACATTACTTGTTTTTTATTTCGCACATGTTTATATAGTGATCTTCTGCTGCATCAACAATTTTAGCCAGACTTTGCCTTTCCGGGCCATCACGACCATCCAGCCCCTCACCCTCAGGGCGATTAAACTTAACAAAATCATAAACTTTTTTGACAAGAGTTCTTGCCAGTTCAGCTCGCGCAACTGGATTATCATTGGCTTGTTCATTCAGCCACTTCTCAATTTCGTTATGCATTTCTGATCCTTTCGAAAGGTAGTGGGGTATTACTGCTGTGTTTTGTCGATTTTGTGCCGCGAAGCGGTTCGGGGTTCTGTGACACCCCGAACTTTACCGTACATTCCTACGGTAGCTGGCTTCATTTCCCAGCTTTTCTTTGCTCCTGAGAGATAAGATCTTCCGCAGCATCCTTTGCATAATTGTCTACTAAAAAACCCAATATCTCTGTCCATGTGATGGTTTTGCCTAGTTTTACGCTTGCATTTATAGCTAATCGTTCTAGTTGCATCTTACGTTCTTCAGTCACGTTATATGTAGTTCGTTTAGCCATCGTAAACCTCTTCGATCATTTTTGGGGAGTATACAGCTTCATGAACTCACTTGCTTAATACCTCTTGAACTCATTAGCTCATGCGTGTATCTTTGACACATGCCTGAGTTGATGAACTCATGAGTTGGAGGCGACGGGTGTTCTTTGATTGGATGACTATTGAACAGGATTTTGGCTTTCAACTGCCTATTTTGAGTGATGTCGCTTACCAGCGAATTCATATTGACACTGGGGAGGTATCTTCTTTGAGCCAGCCTGCGTTTCACCACAAAGGTTCTTTTTGTGATTCGGTTAAGATCTCAATTCGAGGCTCTTTGCTGAAAGTCTCAGGAAATCCTTCCCGATGGGGGCGGCTTGATAATTTATTTGGCCTCCCGACAGTAGATTCCTGCGTAGCGGTTTTTAATCAGATACTTTCTGAGATTGGTTTACCGGAGTTTACGAAATGCACAAAATTGATGCCAGGGCAGTCTAAAGAGAATGAGAAAGCCCATCTCATTGCTGATGGAGCAATTATTAAAGAATTGCACATTACTTCAAACCGAGCCGTAGGCAAGGGAAATGAGGATGATTATATATCTGCTCTTTCAACTCAGCCGTATAGAAATAGCATCCCAAATTTACATGCCAATGGAAAAACGGTTGAGTGGAAATCAAAAAAAGGATTTGCAAATCTTATGTACCCATCAGCATATAATAAAGCACATGAAATCGTCCTGCATTCCTTGACAAAAATAAAGAATCGATTCTCTGAGCAATCTCAGGAATACAAATATATTACTGACCTTATTTCATTTTGTAAGGAGCAGGGTGTAGTACGATTTGAGCAAAAAATAAAACCTCGATATATACAGAAGCACAAGCTTAATTATTGGGGGTTATCTGATTATTCTGTTTTACATAAGTTACATTCGGATTTTCTTGACCTTGATAAAAAGTTATCGGTGAATGCTATGGACTTTGAAACTATCAGTGACCATCTTGTAAGTAGTGGCGTTGTTGAAACCACCCGTGCAGCAAATACCACTGCAATGTATGCAATACAATGGTTTCATGGTCATATTTTTGATTTCAATAAAAAAGCAGTGCAAACACACCGGGCGCGGTTACGTAAAATTGGTATCGACATTGCGCAGAAATGCAATGTTTCTAAATTCTCTCCTGTGATTGTGAAACAAACACGGGAAATTAAGGTGAAGGAATGTGTAGCTCCATCATGGTATGTACGTCCGTCACATTTACGTGTTGCATAGTTGATTAATAAAAGGTGTTTATATGAGTGAGTTAGGAAATCTGGAAACCACTGTTACCGGGAAAATCAAACGATTTAATAACGGCGGCGGCTATTATTACACTACAGTGGTTTCTCCTGCCGCTGACGCATATAGTTTTCCTCCAGTTATACGCATTAAGTCCAAGAAATCACTTGGCCGTGTGGGGGATGAGATAGAAGATATTCACTGCCGGATTACAGGTTATGAACGTAGCTTTCCATATACAGATAAACAAACAGGTGAGCAATCCCGTGGGTTTAACGTAGACATGCTTCTTGAACTTCTGGAATAAACATGTCTGCAACAGACTTCGATTCTCTTTATCAATTAATATTTAATGCCGGGCTTGTTATTTGCTTTGGCCTTGGCGTTATTAGTGGTGGTCAAAGATGAGTGCACTATCTTACTTCTTTGCTGCTTATTGTGTTGGATGGGTTATATCCCATTCTATTCTGGTGTTTAAAAAACTATCTGAGGTTTCAACATGAAAAAATCAGTCGTTGCAAAAATCATTGCTGGCTCAACTCTGGTTATTGGTTCATCTGCCTTTGCAGCAGATGATGCAACCAGTCAGGCTAAAGCTGCCTTTGATTCTTTAACCGCTCAGGCAACCGAAATGTCCGGGTACGCATGGGCGCTTGTTGTTCTTGTTGTTGGTGCTACAGTGGGAATTAAGCTCTTTAAGAAATTTGTAAGCCGCGCATCCTGATTCAACATTATTTCGCTTCAACCATTTATTTGGGTGGCGTCTGCCACCCTTTATTCAGGTAGCATAAATGAAGAAAATAATTATCGCTTTATTTTTTGCTCCTTTCTTTACCCATGCAACCACAGACGCTGAATGTTTAAATAAACCCGCATTTGATGGCACATTAAGTAATGTCTGGAAAGAAGGAGACTCACGTTATGCAAATTTTGAAAACTGCATTTACGAACTTTCGGGTATTGGTATCGGTTATGATAATGATACTTCGTGGAATGGGCACTGGACGCCTGTTCGTGCTGCTGATGGCTCTGGCAATGGTGGTGATGATAATTCATCTGGCGGGGGTAGTAATGGAGACTCAGGAAACAATTCTACGCCAGATACAGTAACACCAGGGCAGACTGTAAATTTACCGTCTGACTTATCTGCTCTGAGCGTTCCTTCTAATGTGGTTAAATCTGACTCAATAGGTTCTCAGTTTTCGCTTTATACAAATGCCAATTGCACAATGTGCTCAGGGTATTATCTGTCTAACAATGCTGATTCAATTGCCATTGCTAGCATTATGGAAACGGTAAAGTATGATTATAACCAGCCTGATATGTGGTTTGAGCAAACCGACAGTGACGGTAATCATGTTAAAATACTACAGAACAGTTATAAGGCTGTTTCTTATAATATCGAATCAAAACAATCGGACGTGAATAACCCGACATACATTAGTTATTCTTATTCCGTTAATGTAAAGCAGGTTTCCTATGACACATCAAACGTCTGCATAATGAACTGGGAAACTTTTCAGAATAAGTGTGATGCCTCACGTGCTGTTTTGATAACTGATACGGTTACGCCATCTTATTCCAGAAATATAACAATACAGTCGAATATTAATTATCAGGGTGGCAATGGGTCAGGCGGGTCAGGCGGGTCAGGCGGGTCAGGCGGGTCAGGCGGGTCAGGCAATGATGGTGGCGGAACCGGGAATAATGGCAACGGAACCGGTGATTTTGATTACGTCAAAATGGCAAATGCCAATAAAGATGCACTGACTGAATCATTTGACTTGTCAGCTTTACAGGCCGATACAGGGGCATCTCTTGATGGTTCTGTACAGGGAACGCTGGATTCTTTAAGCGGATTTTCCGACAGCATTGGTGGGCTTGTTGGCAACGGGTCAGCTATTTCTGGTGAGTTTGCAGGTTCATCATCTGCGATGAATGCAATTGGTGAGGGTGATAAATCTCCTCTGCTGGACTCATTTCTGAAAGACGGATTATTTCCGACCTTACCTGAATTTAAACAATGTACGCCATTTGTATTTGCTCCCGGCAAAGAGTACGAGTTTATTATTGAGTGCAAATACATTGATATGTTTAAAGGTATTTTTGCTTTCATATTATATTTCTGGACGTTCGTTACTGTTTACGATTCTTTTTCTGGAATATTACGTAAGGGAAGGGGGTAACCATGCCAGCTTTTCTTGGGCTTCCTGTTCTGGCAAGATTTATTGGATGGCTTGCAGGTGCTCTTATTGCATATGCTGCCAAGTTTTT
This sequence comes from Enterobacter sp. SECR19-1250, assembly GCF_013391025.1. Classification (NCBI taxonomy): domain Bacteria; kingdom Pseudomonadati; phylum Pseudomonadota; class Gammaproteobacteria; order Enterobacterales; family Enterobacteriaceae; genus Enterobacter; species Enterobacter sp. SECR19-1250. The sequence goes on from NZ_JACASJ010000054.1 coordinate 6,623, forward strand.
TACATTGGGTATTGCCAGAATAGCACTTGCAATTTCGCTATTCCTTGGTCTCATTATCGGTCTGAATGGATTGTTAGTTTCCTATCTCTCAGATCTTACTTCTGTATTACCGCCTGAAATTGCCAGTGCAATTTCTTATGTTGTTCCTGCTAATGCAGCACCATGTTTGTATGCGATTTTTTCGCTTAAAGCAGCAGTTTTTATTTTTGACGTTAAAGACAGAATTATAGGATACCTTGACTGGAATAAATCATAATGGCTGTATATGTCGTAACGGGAAAGCTTGGTGCAGGTAAAACACTGGTCGCTGTCGGTAAAATCCAGGACAAAATTGTTTCTGGTTGCAGGGTGGCAACGAATCTCGACTTGCGCATTCATAAGTTACCGAGAGTGGGAATATTTGCAAAGTCACCGGATGTTATACGGATACCTGACAAACCATCACTGGAAGACTTACTGGCAATCGGGAGAGGCAATAATTCCTATGATGAAAATAAAAATGGATTATTGGTTCTTGATGAATGTGGAACATGGTTTAACTCACGCTCATGGGCTGATAAAGAAAGACAGTCCGTAATTAATTGGTTTTTACATGCCAGAAAACTGGGCTGGGATATTATTTTTCTTATTCAGGATTTATCCATCATGGATAAACAAGCTCGTGTGGCACTAGCCGAGCATGTTGTTTATTGCAGACGCCTCGATAAAATCACAATCCCATTCATTGGCTCAATTTATAGTGTAATAACGGGTTCAAAACTTCCGCTGCCAAAAGTACATGTCGGAATTGTTAAATATGGTGACTCTCCTCAGTCAATGACTGTAGAACGCTGGACTTATACGGGGCGAGATCTGTATGCCGCTTATGATACCAAACAGGCATTTTCAGACGCTTATGAGCATTCATCATTCTCATACCTGACACCATATCTTTCACATGGCAGGTATGCCGTAAAGAGGGACGCTACATTTTATATGAGACTTTCCAGAATCTATTTAAAGAAATATTCAAGAGTATTGTGCCTGTTTTGTGGTTTTGTATCAGCATTCGCATACCTCAGTCTGTCCAGACCGGAAGCGACCACTCAGATAAAACCAGCATCGCCGCAGATTATCACATCCCGTTATAAACCATCAGATTTGAAAATAACAACATCGTATCGAATGGGAAATACGGTTGGTTTTGAGTTTATGGATGCTAAGAAGCAAAAAATCGCATCTGACGATCTAATTAAAGACGGTTTCCGCATGGTCTATATAGCACCTTGCGCGGTAGAGCTTATTAAGGATGGGAAACATGAAAAAGTTACTTGCTAGTTTGCTTTGTGCATTGTCATTTCAGAGCTTTGCTATCCCTGTCGAACTGAATAACGCGCCAGTCAGGGAGTTTGTTTCATGGTATTCAAAAACAACCGGAAAGCCTGTGATTATTTCACCGGACGTAAAAGGGGAAATTACAGTTTACTCAGCGGATGTCACCAAGGATGAACTGTCTCAGTTTTTTACGTCGGTTCTCCGGGCGAACGGTTTTGACCTCAGTCCGGGTAATCCTGCTGTGGTTCAAAAGTTTAACCGTGATACGTATGAATATTCCGATTCATTCTCAGAGCCGGTTCCGGCATCCTCTTATGAGGGGGATGTTCCTCCTCCAACTGGAGACTTTTTCACTAAATCTGAGATGCGCGCCAATTTGATTACTCAGACGTATCCGGTCAATAACGTCAGAGCAAAGGATCTCGCACCAGTTATTGATATATTCCTGAAGGGGGAAAATATTGCAGGTACTAAAGTTTATCCTTTTGATGGGGCGAATATTCTTGCTGTAACGGCATCAGCATCACAACATAAAGAACTTGCAGCATTTTTTCCCTCTGTTGATGTGCCAAGAACGCAGGTTCTTGTTGAATCAGTCATTTTTGAAACGACGGCTTCCGATGGTTTTGATTTCTCCTTTGCAGCGGGAGATCCTTCCGGCAGTCCGGTGGCGGGAGGAATCAATACTGATCGCCTCACGTCTGTTTTATCCAGCACTGGCGGCTCCTTTGGTATTTTTAACGGCAACATTCTGGGGCTTAGCCTGAAAGCGCTTGAAACATCGAGCAAATCAACGCTTTTATCAATGCCGCGCATCCTGACTATGTCAGGCCAGCCAGGAACATTTACGGCAGGGCAAAATGTTCCATTTGTTACGGGACGGGTCACGGGAGAAGCTGCAAATGTTAATAATCCATTTCAGACGATCGAGCGTCATGATGTGGGGATTTCATTGAAGGTTGTTCCGGTCGTGACACCCGGAGGATTGTTAATCATGGATGTTTCAACAAATGCGGACAGTATTTCTGATTCGCAAACGGCTTCCGACATCATCACAAATACACGCTCAATTTCGACAACCGTTCAGCTAAAATCCGGCCAGACAGTTCTGCTCGGCGGGATGGTGGATAACAGGGAAAGCGACAGTGATTCATCTGTACCGTGGGTATCGAAAATTCCCTTAATTGGTGCGCTCTTCACGTCCAAAAGCTCAAATGCAAACAAGCGCACGCTGTACATTCTCATTCGCGCCCGCGTCGTTAACCTGCTTTAATCCCGGATCACCGGCGTTCTCCCTGCGCAGCGGGGGGAACGTTGGTGAGAAGGGCGCTCAGACAGGAAAGTCCCCCCGTGCATATCAGGTGGAACAAATCGCCGCTTATCTCTTTTTTAATTATCGGCAGGCGGAACAAATCACCGTGCAACATTCCTGACTCAAAGGTGGGGAGCTATGCCGTTAAGGCATGGCAATAAATCAGTAACCTAATAACCAATTGATAATATTATGTTTTTACAACCTTTTAAACTTGAAAGGTGGGGTGTTATGCCGTGGAACATAAGGAGAGGCAAAAATCAGGGGGGGGGAACAAATCGCCGCTTTCAGCTAATCAAGTGGATAGTTTTTTGCCTCATACTGCATAATCAGCGTAGACAGTTCATCCAGTTTTCTGGCTTCCTCAGAACCATCCGGCGGGTCGAGATCGTAAAGCGGTGAGACTTCTTTTAGAGCAGCGTAATATTCCTGTTCATTTTTTATCATGACGGAAGCGTTCCTTATGCTGATGGCAAGACGCCAGTTTTTCGCATGCGAAAAAAATTTCTTTTCAGAGCAGTAGTAAACAACCGTGAACCCTGACATGCCCACGAAACCCGGACTCATTTTGCGGCAAGAGACAAGTAAGGTGCATGAGCCATTGCATAACCGCAGAGCTTGTCCGTCCTATAACATCGCAGACGATTTGTCGTGTGTAACTGGTGAGGAAACAGTACGACCATCCGCTTTGCATAATTGCTTACGACTGCATGACGATAATAGGACAGAAGCAATTGTGGCTGCAAAGGCTTTGGCGTTCATGTTTTTAACGGTAACGCCGGGAAGTGACAAAACTTGTTTTGGTGCTGACCGGGGTTGGCCAAGCCGCGCAGTCATTGATTATAGGTTTGGGGCTAATCCGGCGCGGCAGCTTCACCAGAGCCGTCCTGACGGACGATGACCTGATGGCTGGGTTTTCCTGTGCCAGAATGCTGGATTCTCTCTTACGCCTTACTGGTGCGCATAATGTATATTATGTTAAATACAATAAATCCTTAAATCATATCCTGTGCCTCAGCCTCTGTTCTCACATCATAATCAGTCAATGATGTCGGAAGGCTTTTCAAACTCTGGCGACCAGTACCCTCCACTTCCATGGTACGTTTCTGCCCCCAGGACGAACTGGGTACCGCAAAAGTTGCATGCAAAGTGGTAATCGACGATGTCGCCCCATATCATCTTTTCAGCGCACTCACTGAAGCTGTACTGATTCCAGTCGTCCTTTGTCAGAACTTCTGACAACATCCCTTCGTTGATTGCATTTCTGGCAATACGAATTGCTTTTCGTAACTGATCGGGCGTCCGGATAACGTACTTAACACAGAGTTCACGGCAGTGCTCGCAGCTCATATGGCTGAACCTCTTTCGCATGACGGGCTGATGACGTTTATGTCATTATATTCAAATGATTAAAGCACTATATCGTCGACTAAACCACTGTAACGACCTGGCGGTAAGAATCAGCAAGGCCAATACTGCACAACTGCAACAGTTAAAAGCGGAACTGGCCGAACTGATCGGGACACCCACGGGATGCTATACCATGGGCATTCCAGCTGTTCTCAGTACCCTTGGGGTGATCGTCAGTTTTGGGATACCGCAGCTGTGGTTAGGTTACAAAGTCAGCGCCGCCCTCGGGCAGCCTGAAGAAAGCGTATTTATATGGGTGGTTTTGATCGCCCTGCTGTTCTCAGGCATTAATGGCATGACGATGTTTCTGATTGGCAAAGGCCTCATGCGTGCCGTGCAGGTGCATCTTACACTGGCAGTTATGAGCCTTGTGTTAACGTCAGTCTATCTGCTGACTGCGCTAAGCGGTGCGAGTGTTCCGGGCGTCAGTCTCATCGCGGCGCTGATAAGCATCTTTATGCTTCTGCTCAGCGGTTACTGCATCCACTCTATTTCTTTCTATAAGATGCTGCTCTTTACCCTGCACAATCGTGCCTGGCGTAAACTTTTGCACCAGACTCGTAAAACGTAAAACCCCGCCATCTCTGGCGGGGTCTGTTTATTGCTTTTTATACCTGCGCAACCAGATAAGCTTATACGCCGCCGGAATGATAAACAGCGACAGCAGCGGCGCTGTTATCATCCCGCCAATCATCGGCGCGGCGATCCGACTCATAACTTCTGACCCCGTGCCGGTTCCCCAGAGTATGGGCAGCAAACCCGTAATGATAACCGCCACCGTCATCGCCTTGGGTCGGACACGCAGAACCGCGCCATGGTACAACGCGTCATCCAACGCTTGTGCGGTGAACGTCTCTCGCCGGGATAAGGCCGGGTTCGCTTCGATGGCATGGCGCAGATACATCAGCATCACCACGCCAAACTCGGCGGCCACCCCGGCCAGGGCAATAAAACCCGTGCCGGTGGCGACAGACATATGGAAGCCCTGCCAGTACAGGAACCAGATCCCCCCGATCAGGGCGAACGGTAAACTCATCAAAATTAATAAGACTTCATCAACGCGGCGGAATGCCAGATACAGCAGAATGAAAATGATCATCACCGTCATCGGCACCATCAGCTTCAGTTTCTTATTGGCGTGTTCCAGCAGTTCAAACTGACCGGAGCCACTGATCCTCGGGTTTCAGCTGAATGGTGGTTTCCACCATTTCAAGCGGTGCGGGGTCCGTTGCGGTCTCTGCCTTACCGGTCTTGCCAAACACAGACGCCACTTCAGGAACGGTTTTGATGAGCTTGTCCGTGGTCTGCAACAGCGTAGCCGCTTCAGCCGGAGAAACGCCCGGCAGTGTTGATGGCATATACAGCAGATCGCCTTCGTTGATCTTCGGCAGAAACTCGCCGCCCATCTGACTCAGCGGCCAGATAACCGTGAAGATCGACAAGGCCGCCACCAGCAGGGTTGTTTTTGGCCAGTGAAGCACCCGCAGCAGCAGCGGATGATAGGCTTTAATCAGCAGCCGGTTCAGCGGGTTACTGCTCTCGGCAGGATTTTTCCCCCGGATCCAGAAGCCCATCAGAATGGGAATGACGATAATGGCCAGCGCGGCTGCGCCTGCCATGGCGTACGTTTTGGTAAAGGCCAGCGGACCAAACAGACGCCCTTCCTGACCTTCGAGGGTAAAAATAGGGATGAACGATAAGGTGATGATCAGCAGGCTAATAAACAGCGCGGGGCCAACTTCAACGGAGGCGTTGGTGATCACCTTCCAGCGGGTCGCGTTATTAATCTGCTCGCCAGGGTGCTGATGATCCCACTCCTCAAGCCGTTTATGCGCGTTTTCAATCATCACGATGGCGGCATCCACCATCGCTCCCACGGCAATGGCGATCCCGCCCAGGGACATAATATTGGCGTTCAGCCCCTGGAAATGCATGACGATAAAGGCAATACACAGGCCTAGCGGCAGAGAGATAATCGCCACCAGCGCAGACCGCACATGCCAGAGAAACAGCGCGCAGACGATGGCCACCACAATAAACTCTTCCAGCAGTTTATAACTCAGGTTATCAATGGCCCGGTCAATCAGCTGGCTGCGATCGTAGGTGGTAACAATCTCAACACCTTCCGGCAGGCTGGCCTTCAGCGTCTCCAGTTTATCTTTTACCGCGGTAATCACGTCACGCGCGTTTTTACCCGAACGCAGGATCACCACGCCGCCCGCGACCTCTCCCTGCCCGTTAAGCTCGGCGATCCCGCGCCGCATTTCAGGCCCGGTTTGTACGCGAGCAACATCACGCAGATAAACCGGTACTCCGTTCTCGCCGGTTTTCAGGACGATGTTATTGAAATCATCAATGGTCTGAAGATAACCGCTGGCCCGGACCATATACTCTGCTTCCGCCATTTCGACCGATGAGCCCCCTGCTTCCTGATTAGAGGATCCCAGAGCCTGCTTCACGTCAGCCAGACTGATGCCGTATTGCGCCAGTTTCAGCGGATTGACCTGGATCTGATACTGCTTTACCACCCCGCCGACCGAGGCCACCTCCGCCACGTTCGGGATGGTTTTCAGCTCAAATTTCAGGAACCAGTCCTGCAAGGAACGCAGTTCGGACAGGTCGTGTTTACCGCTGCGATCCACCAGCGCATATTCAAAGATCCAGCCCACGCCCGTAGCGTCTGGCCCAATTTCCGAACTGACACCAGCAGGCAGCTTCCCCTGAACCTGATTGAGATATTCCAGAACGCGCGAGCGGGCCCAGTAGAGATCGGTCCCGTCTTCAAAAATAACGTACACATAGGAATCACCAAACTGTGAAAACCCACGCACGGTCTTCGCACCCGGCACCGACAGCATGGTCGTGGTGAGCGGATACGTCACCTGGTTTTCGACAATTTGCGGTGCCTGGCCGGGGTAACTCGTTTTAATAATCACCTGAACATCAGACAGATCGGGTAAGGCATCCACCGGCGTATTGATGATGGTCCATGTTCCCCAGACGCTAAGAAACAGCGCCCCCATCATCACCAGAAAACGGTTGGCGACAACGCGCCGGATAATCCATGCAATCATCGTCGTCTCCTCAATGGCCTGAATGACTCTTTTCAGGCTGACGCATACGCTCCAGCGCACCGGTAATATTGGCTTCGGAATCAATCATGAACAGACCGCTAACCACCACCGACTCCCCTTCGTTGAGGCCGGATCCTACGGCGGACTGCTGCTGGGATTCGTGCAGAACGTGGATCTGCTTCGGCACAAACCGCCCTTCCGCATCAACGGTGATGACCCGCTGTTCTTTACCCGTATCGATAACGGCCTGGGAGGGGATCAACAGCATATCCTGGCTTTGGGTGTTCAGCTTCAGATATGCATTCATGCCCGGCTTAAGCCGTTCGTCTTTGTTGGAAACCTGCAAGCGAACCTGCAGCGTACGGGTGGCAGGATCGACGCTTGGCAAAATGTTCCATTTTTCAACGTGAAAAGATGTATCCGGGTACGCCGGGACCGAAATGTCAAACTGCGAGGAGTCTTTCAGCAGATACGCGATGGATTCAGGTATGGCCGCGCTGATCCACACCGGATCCATCCCCTGAATCTGTGCCACAACCTTATCTTTCGAAATATTCATCCCGGTACGCAGGTCAAAGCCGGTGATCACCCCGTAAATGGGGGCTTTGATGGTAAACCGGGTCTGGACCGTGCGGGTCGATCGTAACCTTTGAATATCCGCTTCCGGCATGCCTGCCAGACGAAGCCGTTCAAGCACCCCTTTCAGCTGCGTGGGCGTGCCACCGGTGCCGGACAACAGAAGGAACTCACTCTGCGCTTCCACCCACTCCGGAATGGTGATATCGATGAGCGGCGTGCCTTTCTTCACACGATCGCCTGTCGTCAGGGGATACACTTTCTCCACAAATCCTTCGGATCGTGCCTGCACAATCACAAACTGATATTCGTTATAACTGACGTTGGCCGGGATGGTCTGGGCATAATTCAGCGTGCCGCGGGTCACTTTTTGCGTTTTTAATCCCAGGTTCTGAACCTGCGTCGGATCAATACGGATACCGGCACCGCTTTTATCGTCATTCTCATCCGCGTATTTAGGGACCAGATCCATATCCATAAACGGCGATTTACCGGGCTTATCGAATTTAACGTCGGGCTTCATCGGGTCATACCAGAAAAGCACCTTTCGTTCCGGCGGGGTATTTTCTGTTTTTTCTGCAGCATAAATATACTGCCACGCCGTCACTGCAATCAGCCCTCCCGCAAGAAGGCTGCCGATTATCATTGCAGCATATTTAACCTTTAACGATGCCATGCCGTGTCTCGCTATTTAATGCTCTTGAGTAAAGAGATATTGCCCTGCTGCACAAAAGAAAATTTCACGCGGTTGCCGACTTTTACGGCCTTAATACTTTCGTCTGCGTCAGTAAAGGTAAAACGCATGGTCATGGCGGGCCAGCCAATTTCCGGGATGGCTTCATGAGCGATCGTTACCTTTTTGTTTGTGAGATCAATGTCCTTTACGATGCCAGTCCCGGAGACAACCTGCTCTGTGGCCCCTTCGCTGGCAGCACTCATCTCTGCATGCTGATGAACCTCGGCCTGCAGGCCGGCAGAAAACATCATGGAGATCGCACCGAATACAACGGCCTTCATCGAATTACGCATATTATTTTCCTGTTGAGTTAACTGAGGTTATTCGACCCAACCGCCGCCCAGTGCGGTGAAGAGATTAATTTCATTAACCTGTCGGGCATAAATAAGGTCGAGAATATTTTGCTGCGTAGAAAACAGCGCGCGTTCCGCGTCTAATACTTCGATATAACTGACCGCACCGCGGGTATATAACCCTCTGGCACGCTGCAGGGTGATGTTTAGCGAATCAAGATACCGCTGTTGCGCAGCAAGCTGCTGGCTGAGGCTGTCCCGCAGTGCGAGCGCGTCGGCGACCTGTTTAAAGGCGGACTGAATTTTTTGTTCGTAATTTACAACCGACTGCTGCTGGCGAATTTCGGCCAGCTTCAGGTTGGCTTTATTCCTGCCCGCATTAAAAATGGGAATGTCTATTTTGGGAATAAAATTCCACATGCCGCTGCCGGACGTGAAGAGGCCAGATAATTCCGTGCTGCCCGTTGAAAGCCCGCTGGTCAGGGAGATGGACGGGAAAAAGGCAGCGCGCGCCGCGCCAATATTCGCATCGGCCGCTTTAAGCTGATACTCCGCCTCCATAATATCCGGGCGCTGCAGCAATATTGCCGATGAAAGATGGGGTGGTAGTTGTACCGGCACAATATCGCTGGCGTTCATTCCGCCGTCGCCCGGTAGCGCGCGATACGTTCCGAGGACCAGCTGCAGCGCATTATTGGCCTGTGCCAGCTCCCCCTCTCTTTTGGCAATTTCTGCCCGGGTACTTTCGATCTGCCCCCGGGCCTGCTCCAGCGCCAGCACGTTCGTGCTTCCCGTGACCAGCTGTTGCTCAACGAAGGCGTAAGACTGCTGATAATTTGACAGCGTATCGCGCGCGATACGCAGCTGTTTGTAGGCCAGCTGCTGGTTGAAATAGCTCTGGGACACATTAGCGACAAGCAAAATATGCACGGCACGACGGGCTTCTTCGCTGGCGAAAAAGTTTTGTCGATCGGCATCGCTCATGTTCTTTAGCTTGCCAAAAAAGTCGAGTTCGTAGCTAAGCGCAAGTCCCGCGTCGTACTGCTGTGAGGTGGGTTTGTTACTCTTAAGCCCCCCGCTGTAAGTGATGCCCGAGGAGGCGTTCAGTTGAGGATAACGATCCGCATCCGTCACGTTGAACTGCGCCCGGGCCTCTTCAACCTTCAGCGCGGCCATTTTTATATCGCGGTTGTTCTTCAGGGCCTCTGTAATCAATCCCGCGATTTGCGGATCGACGAAGAAGTTGCGCCAGCCGGTGTCCTGATACATGCCCTCCACGGGCGTCAGGCTGTTACGCGACAGCGAAAACTGCTGGGGTACCGGTGACGTCGGGCGCTGGTATTCAGGGGCCAGCGAGACGCATCCTGTCAGGATAAATACCGTAGTGATGCTTAGTCGTTTTAGCAGGAACATAGCGGTTCAGATGAATTCCAGAGTATTTTTAGGGCTACTCTACTGAACGCGTCCTGTTTGACGGGTGACAGGATAATGACAATGTTGTCATTTATGGCGTAAGTCATTGTTAACGGTCACGGGTGCAATAGAATGTGCTGAGCAGCCAGTCGGGGAAGCGTGATGAAAATATTGATTGTTGAAGACGAAATTAAAACCGGTGAGTACCTAAGCAAAGGGCTTACGGAAGCGGGCTTTGTGGTGGATCGCGCTGACAACGGCCTGACCGGCTACCATCTCGCCATGACCGCCGATTATGACCTGCTCATTCTGGATATCATGCTTCCTGATGTGAACGGCTGGGATATCATCCGCATGCTCCGCTCTGCCGGAAAGGGAATGCCGGTCCTGTTGCTGTCGGCTCTCGGCACCATTGAGCACCGGGTGAAAGGCCTGGAACTGGGGGCGGATGATTACCTGGTTAAGCCCTTTGCCTTTGCTGAGCTGCTCGCCCGGGTCAGAACGCTGTTACGACGCGGCAATACGGTGATCGCCGAGAGCCAGTTTACGGTGGCAGATCTGAGCATCGACCTCGTATCAAGGAAGGTAAACCGCGCCGGAAACCGCATTCTGCTCACCAGCAAGGAGTTTAGCCTGCTGGAGTTTTTTGTTCGCCATCAGGGTGAAGTGCTGCCCCGCTCGCTGATTGCCGCGCAGGTCTGGGATATGAATTTCGACAGCGACACCAACGCGATTGACGTCGCGGTGAAGCGGTTACGCGCCAAAATCGATAACGATTATGAACCGAAGCTGATCCAGACGGTACGCGGCGTGGGCTATATGCTGGAGGTTCCGGATGCAGAGTAAGCCCGCCAGACGCCCCTTCTCCCTGGCTCTGCGCCTGACATTCTTTATCAGCCTCTTCACCATTCTGGCTTTTTTCGCGTTTACCTGGTTTATGCTCCACTCCGTTGAAAAGCACTTTGCCGAGCAGGATATCAGCGATCTGCAACAAATCAGCCGCGCCATGCACCGCATACTGCAATCGCCCGCGGATCCGGATGAAAAGAAAATCAGCAAAATAAAAGAGTCGCTGGCCAGCTATCGCAACGTTGCCGTCCTGCTGCTCGATCCCCGTGGCAATGTGCTCTTCAGCTCACAGGGCGAGGCCATCCGGCCAGCGGTGAATGCCGCGGATTTCAGCGCCCATCGCCGCGCGCAGGATGTCTTTCTCTGGACGGTGGAGGATGCAGGCAAGGCGATGCACGCCGGGTCCGACATGAAGATGGAAACATACCGGATTATCGCCTCTTCCGGCACGGCGACATTGCAGGGAAAAGAACAACACTATGTCATGCTGATCGGCCTCTCCATTAATTTTCATCTTCACTACCTCGAGGCGCTGAAAAAGAACCTGATTGCCATCGCGGTGGCGATCAGCCTGCTGATTATTCTGCTCATTCGCATCGCGGTACGTCAGGGACACCTGCCCCTGCGTAACGTCAGCAATGCGGTAAAAAATATCACCTCAGAGAATCTGGATGCGAGGCTTGAGCCGTCGCGGGTGCCGGTTGAGCTGGAGCAGCTGGTGATCTCGTTTAACCACATGATTGAAAAAATTGAGGATGTCTTTACCCGTCAGGCAAATTTCTCTGCCGATATCGCCCATGAGATCAGAACCCCGATCACCAATCTGGTAACGCAAACGGAAATTGCGTTAAGCCAGAACCGCTCGCCGAAAGAGCTGGAGGATGTGCTGTACTCAAGCCTTGAAGAGTACAACCGGATGACCCGAATGGTCAGCGATATGCTGTTCCTGGCCCAGGCGGATAATAATCAGCTGATCCCTGACCGGGTAACCTTTGATTTGAGCGCAGAGGTGATGAAAGTCTTTGATTTCTTCGAAGCCTGGGCGGAAGAACGCCATATCACGCTGCGTTTTAACGGCACGCCCTGCCTGATAGACGGCGATCCGCAGATGTTCCGGAGAGCCATCAATAACCTGCTCTCCAATGCCCTGCGCTATACGCCGGACGGAGAAACGGTGACCGTGTCGGTAAGTGAAAAGGAAAACGTGTGCAAGCTGATCGTTGCCAACCCCGGCAAGCCGATCCCTGAAGCACATTTGCCCCGGCTGTTCGACCGCTTTTACCGGGTGGATCCGTCCAGACAGCGAAAAGGCGAAGGCAGCGGGATCGGCCTGGCGATTGTGAAATCCATCATCACCGCGCATCACGGCAACGTGCGTGTGGAATCCGATGCTGTGTCGACCCGTTTTATATTATCGGTGCCGCGACTGATGGCACACCGCTAGCACCTTCTCTCTGAGCCACCGGTGGCCCGGATCCTGTTCCATCCGCGGGTGCCACATCTGAGATACGGTAATGGTCCGGGTGTTGAACGGCAGTTCAAAGATGTGCACGTTCTCGCTCATCGGTTGATTGAGCAGATACAATGCCGGGACCATCGCAATCAGATCGGACGCCATCGCCACGGATAACGCAGTCGGAAAACCGGGCACCACGCTGGCGATTTTGCGTTTCATCCCCCGCGCGGCCAGGGCATCATCAACAAAACCGTGTGATGAGCCATTTGGCGCGGTCACCACATGACCCCAGGCGACATAATCCTCAAGGCTGACTATTGGCAGCGCCGCCAGCGGATGCCCTTTGCGCACCGCGCCAACAAAGCGGTCCTCAAAGAGCCGCTGCAGACGAATTTCGGGCCCCATGTTGCTCTGCACACCAATTTCCAGGTCAACCAGCCCCTCCCGCAGATAACGCGACGTTTTCTCCGGTTTCGGGGCAAAGCGGATGCAGACATCCGGCGCTGCTTCCGCAACGGCCGTAATTAGCAATGGACCAAACGCCACCACAAAGCCATCATTGGCTCTGACAGTAAACACCCGTTCAAGATTTTCTGCCCGGAAGGTGTCCGTTGAAGGCTGTAGTACCGCCCTTGCCTCATGCAGCGCATGTCGGGCGCGATCCCGGGTGGCTTCGGCCCACGGAGTCAGCACCATCTGACGACCGGCCCGCACCAGAATCGGATCGCCGGTGACCTCACGAAGTCTGCTCAGCGTGCGGCTCATGGCTGAGGTGCTCAGGTTAAGACGCCGCGCCGCCCCCGCCACGCTGGCTTCAGCCAGCAGGATGTCGAGCGCGACAAGCAAGTTGAAATCAGGATCGGTCACAAAACCTCCTCATACAGGGCGTTTGATGCAACGTATAAGTGCAAATGCTGCGTCTTCCGCCCTGTATAACCCATTACTATAGTGTCGTCATCAACATTCTTGCCTGGAGATAACACGATGACGCTCTTTTCATACCAACCCGGCGACGAAGGATTACCGGGACATGAACGCGCCCGGGTGATGGCGGCGGTGATGACCACCACGTTGATGGGCGTATTCGATGGCACCATGATCAACATTGCCCTGCCATCAATGGCCAGCGCGATGCAGGTGCCCGCGAATGTCGCAGTCTGGTTCGCCAACGGTTACCTGCTGTCTGCGGCAATGACGTTAGCCATCTTCGCCGCCCTCGCCGCGCGCGTCGGTTACCGCCCGGTGTTTCTGGCAGGACTGGCTACGTTTACCCTGACCTCGCTCGGCTGCGCGCTGGCAACAACGCCGGAAATGCTGATCGGGATGCGTATTTTGCAGGGTATCGGCGGCGCGGCCACGCTGAGTATTGCCCCGGCGATCCTGCGCTCGGTATTCCCGGGACGGCTGCTTGGCCGCATTCTGGGGTTACACGCCCTGCTTATCGCCGCCAGCACCGCCATTGCGCCGGTGCTGGGCGGAACAATACTCGACGTACTGAGCTGGCAATGGCTGTTCGCGATCAACATTATGCCCGGTACCGTTGCCCTGATGCTGGCCTGGAAAGCGCTGCCGCGGGCGACGGCCTCTGATAGGTCCCCGTTCGACGTGCCCGGTGCCCTGTTGTCCGTGATCCTGCTGGGGTCGATGATCATGGCGGCAAACAGCGTAGAGAATAGAGCGCACGCCATCAGCACCGTTTGCTGGGCATTTGTCGCCACGGTCAGCCTCATCGCTTTTGTCTGGCATATCCGCCGTGCCCGGAGCCCCATCCTGCCACCGGTGATATTCAGCAACGGACGGTTTACCCTCGCCGCCCTAACCTCGCTGGCCTCGTTTGTGAGTCAGGGCATTACCTTTATCGCGCTGCCGTTTCTGTTTCAGAGCGTGTACGGCTATAGCCCGGCGATCTCGGCTTTATTGTTCACCCCCTGGCCGATAGGTATCGTACTCATTGCGCCGCACGCGGGCCGTTGGGCAGACACGATCTCCGCCCCGTTGATCTCCACACTTGGACTGATGATTTTTGTCGTTGGGTTGATTTTGCTGGCGACGCTGCCTGCCGGCCCTTCTGCCTGGGATATCTGCCTCAGGAGCCTGGTGTGCGGTATCGGCTTTGGCTGTTTCCAGAGTCCCAATAACCGTGAAATGCTCTCTAACGTTGCCCGGGAGTACGCCAGCTATGCATCCGGGGTGTTGTCCATCGTCAGAACGTTCGGCCAGTGTCTCGGTGCCGCCGTGGTGGGAGTTTTGCTGGCTGCGACCGCAGGGTCAGATCATCAAATGCTGGATGACGGTGCCGTTCATATTGCGCTGTGGATCGCGGTGATCGCGTCAACTACGTCAGTATTATTTAGCGTTAGCCGACTGCGTCGCGCGCGACAGGCTACGGCATAAATGCCAGGGCAGCGTCCTGCGACGCTGCCCCCATATTTACTCCAGCGCCAGCAGCGCAAAACTCGCCAGCCAGTGCCCACCGCTGTAGTGGCTGCCGACAACATGCTCGACGCTCGCCGTCAGGTGTTTCACCACCGCATCACGCAGCGCCTGCTGCGCCGGATGCTCCTCCGGCAGCGCACTGGCAATATGCTTCATGCACCAGGCGCGGCTGAGGTTTAATCCGTCCAGATGCGCAATTTTGGGGTCGGTACGGTCGCTCACTTCTGCCGGGTTCATCAGCGCAGAAACAGCCCCGATATTCGGCAGAAACGCGTCGAACCAGGCCGGAAAATTCTCCGCGACCTTGCTCATCAGCAGAGCCTCTGTCAGCGCGCCGGATACATACTCATCACCACCCGGTTCATAGTGAGCCGGATACTGGGTATCCGCGTGATAAAACCGCGTCGCCGCCTCCAGAATGGCACTCTCCAGCGCGTTATCTTCCACCGCCCGGGCGTAATCGATCCCCAGCGCGAGGGCAAACGCAGTGTTGTAATGCGTGCCAACCCGGATCGGGTACGTCAGCTTACTGAGGTAATCCACCAGACGGTTGCGAATGTCCTGCGTTAACGGCGCAAGCGTCTGATACCAGCCTGCCGCCTGCGGCAGCGATGACTGTTTCAGCTCCTGGGCCAGTGCCAGCAGCCAGCCATAGCCATACGGACGCTCGAACGAGGCACGGAACGGCGCGTTGAAATAAGCCAGCTCCTGCGCCACGTTTTCTGGCGTGAGATGGTCGGCAAACAGCGTGATAATGTCATCCCGGCACGACAGTTCCGGGTAGAGGCGCAGGCAGCGCAGCAGCAGCCAGTAGCCGTGTACCGCCGAGTGCCAGTCAAAACAGCCATAAAAAATGGGATGCAGTTCGCGCGGCGGCAGGACGTCCCCGTCATCATTGAGCAGATGCATAATGTGGTTCGGGTATTCCTGGCGCAGATAGGTCAAAGGCATTCTGGCAAAAGCATCAGCCTGGTGTTGCGTTAATTCCATCACAGCTCCTTAGGTTGCCACGCTTAGCGAAACACGAGGAAGTACATTAAGAACACGTTGACCACCAGCAGGGTTAACGCGGTCGGGATCTGGATCTTAATGACCTGATATTTGTCTTTCAGCTCCAGTAACGCGGCGGGAACGATGTTGAAGTTCGCCGCCATCGGCGTCATCAGCGTGCCGCAATAGCCTGCGTACATACCAATCGCCAGCAGCGGTGCCGGATTACCGTGATGCACGTGGATCAGAAACGGTAAGGCGATACCGGCGCTCAGCACCGGGAAGGCCGCAAAGGCATTACCCATGATCATGGTGAACAGCGCCATGCCGACGCAGTAAATCACCACCAGCATAAAGCGGCTGTCCGGGTTCACAAACAGGCTGACCACCTTCTGCACGGAGTTGCCGGTATTGGCCACCACAAAAACCCCGCCCAGCATGGCCAGCATCTGCGGCAGGATCACCGCCCAGCCAATGGTATCCACCAGTCGGCGAGACTGACGGACGGCATGCAGCGGCGTTCCTTTTGTCAGCCACCAGCCGGTAAGGATGGCCGCCACACAAGCCACGCACAGCGCCGCCAGCGTGAGCTGTTTTTGATCGAGCAGGTAAACCCCGCCAATCGACACCCCTTTCAGGAACAGCGTGCCGATAACCGTCACTACCGGGATCATCAGGGCAGGTAAAAACAGCCAGTTTTTCAGCCGGTTTGAGGAGGTAACACGCTCGGGTTCGCTGGCCATTTTGTACTGCCCTTTACCGACCAGCCCAAAGCCTGCCAGAAGGGCAATCACAATCACGGCGCCGCCAATGATCCGGTACGCCAGCGAGCGGCCCAGCTCCTGCACCATCAGGTCACCGAACAGGAAGATCCCACCGAACAGAAACCAGAACAGTGCCGTGGTAAAACGTTTGGGGTTGGCGCGATCGCGCAGGGTCATGACCACCAGCAGCATCACGACAAAGCCAATCAGGTAGTACACGCGGTTAATGGTGAGCAGCGTCATCATGGCGCGATCTCCTGCGTTCCCTGCCCGGCTTTCCAGGCCATCACGTCACGACGGATGCTGGCATCCAGCCTCAGCAGACGCGTCATATGAATAATCAATGCCGCAATCGCCGTCGGGATCGCCCACAGGCCGATATGCAGCGGTTCAATCCCCTGAATACCGTTCTCCTTCAGGAAAGCGTCGATCAGCAGCACCGCCCCGAAGGCGATAAAGATATCCTCGCCAAAGAACACCGCGATATTGTCGCACGCGGCGGCATGGGCTTTGATTTTGTCGCGAATATGCTGGGGCAGTTCGCCGTACTCGTTCAGCGCCGCCCCTTCGGCCATCGGCGCCAGCAGCGGACGCACCGTCTGGGCATGACCGCCCAGCGACATCAGCCCCAGCGCGGCCGTCCCCTCGCGGGCGACAAAATAGATCATCAGAATACGCGCCGAAGTGGCGCTGGCGATCTTCGCCACCCACGCCTGTGCGCGCTCTTTTAGACCGTAATATTCCAGCAGACCAATAACCGGCAGGATCAGAATGAATGTAGCCAGAGAGCGGCTGTTGACGAACTTCTCGCCGAAGGTTTCCAGCAGCATGCCGAAATCCATCCCAACCAGCAGACCCGTCGTCAGCCCCGCTACCACGACCACCAGTAGCGGGTTGAAGCGCAGGGCAAAACCAATAACCACCACCGGGATCCCGATAAGCGGCAACAGTGTAGAACCGTCCATAAACGTTACCCTATCCAAAGTGAGCGTTGCGCGCCGACGGCTATTTTTTTAATTTGCGGCGAGCGATGTTGTGTTTTCCGTCAGGCTTCGAAAACCTGCGTTAAAAAGCTATATCTGAACCGCAAAAACATGTAAACAATTTATCAATAAAATGTTCTTATTTTATCGATGAGTTTACATTTCCGGGCAACAGCCACACTCCCGTAAGGAACGTTATGACCCTGAAGAAAAGTGCTGCATCAATGAATCACGACGACATTAACGACGGCCGGATCGTCTCCTCCCGCCATCTGGTTTCCGAGCGCTGCGCGGAGCTATCGGAGCTGGAGTACGCGCTGATCATGACCAGTAACGCGTTCAATAAATGGATGGTGCGCTGCATGACCGCGGCCGGTGAGCCGGATATGGGGGCCTTTGACGTCTCGCTTTTGCATCATGTGAATCACCGCAATCGCAAGAAGAAGCTGGCCGATATCTGTTTTGTGCTCAACGTGGAAGACACCCACGTGGTGACCTATGCGTTGAAAAAGCTGGTCAAGGCGGGCTACGTCACCAGTGAAAAGGCAGGAAAAGAGCTTTTCTTCTCCACCACGGAGGCGGGAAAAGCACTGTGCATGAAATACCGGGATGTGCGCGAAGCGTGTCTGATCAACATTCATGCTGAAAGCGGGATTTCGGGTGCCGCTATCGGTGACACCGCCCAGCTGCTGCGCACCATTTCATCCCTGTATGACACCGCCGCACGGGCGGCGGCATCACTTTGACATCACGGGCGTCTGAAGAGAGTAATACTGCGCCCCGCCAGTTCGTAATCTACGGTCCGGGTGATGACCTCGCCCGTGGCAACCTCCCCAGCCGTGGAGAGCTCCAGCACCCAGCCTCCTTCACCAAACTGCGGGATCTGGAACGACACGGCGCCTTCGAACGGGTTGAACAGCATCAGCACGTCGTGCCAGATCCCTTCCTCCTGGATGAGATCGGGCCGGCTGATGGAGACGCCGATTGTCGAGCCTTCCTCCCATTGCTCAGACTGCTGCGGTCCTCCTCCGGCGTTAAACCAGCGGATCTCAAGACCGTCTCGCCAGCTCTCCCGGCGCAGCAGCGGCTGTTTCGCGCGAAGCGCAATCAGGTGCCGGGTAAACTCGCGCAGCGCGACGTCGTTTTCTGACAACCCTTTCCAGTTGATCCAGGAGATCTCGCTGTCCTGGCAATAGCCGTTGTTGTTCCCTTTTTGCGTCCGGCCAAACTCATCCCCGGCCAGCAGCATCGGTGTACCGTGGGAGAACAACAGCGTGGTGAGGAAGTTCCGTTTCTGCCGTTCACGGGTGGCAATAATGTCGGGGTTCTCGGTCGGGCCTTCCTCGCCATAGTTATACGCGCGGTTATCGTTATGCCCGTCGTTGTTCTCTTCACCATTATCGGCGTTGTGTTTCTCGTTGTACGACACCAGATCGTTCAGCGTGAAGCCGTCATGCGCGGTAATAAAGTTGACGCTGGCCCACGGGCGACGCCCGCGTAAATCATAGAGATCGCCCGAGCCCAGCAGGCGGGCGGCAAAATCAGTGGGAACGTTATCGCCCCGCCAGTATTCACGAACGGTATCGCGATATTTGTCGTTCCACTCGCCCCAGCCGGGCGGGAAGCCGCCCACCTGATAGCCGCCGGGGCCGATATCCCAGGGCTCACCAATGAGCTTGAGTTTTGATAAAACCGGATCCTGGGTTATGGCATCAAAGAAGCCGCCGCGCGGATCGAACCCTTCTGGCTCGCGCCCCAGTATCGTGCCCAGATCGAAGCGAAAACCGTCGATATGCATCGATTCCGCCCAGTAGCGCAGCGAATCCATGATCATCTGCAGCACACGCGGGTGTGAGGTGTTCACCGTATTCCCCGTGCCGGTGTCATTGATGTAATAGCGATGCTGATCCGGCAAGGTGCGGTAATAGCTGTAGTTATCGATACCCTTGAATGAGAGCGTCGGGCCAAGCTCATTGCCCTCTGCCGTGTGGTTATAGACCACATCCAGAATCACCTCGATACCCGCGTCATGGTAGGCGCGGACCATATCGCGAAAACCCTGGATCCCTGCAGGGCCGTAATAACGTGACGCGGGCGCAAAAAAGCCCAGCGTGTTATAGCCCCAGAAATTCTTCAGGCCGCGGTCCAGCAGGTGCTGATCGTCCGGGAACCAGTGAACCGGCAGCAGCTCGACGGCGGTGATACCCAGACTTTTGATGTAATCGACCGAGGCTTTATGCCCCATGCCTTCAAAGGTGCCGCGCAGCTCGGGCGGTATCCCCGGGTTGAGCTGGGTGAAACCTTTCACATGGCTCTCATAGACCACGGTATGCGGCCAGGGGATCGCTGGCCGCTGATGGTCCTGCCAGTCAAACGCATTCGGATCGATGACCCTGCATTTTGGAGTGAACGGCGCGCTGTCACGCGTATCAAAGCTCAGATCCAGCGCGTCATGACCCAGTTCGTAGCCAAAATGGGCATCATTCCAGTCGATATCGCCCACCAGTTCACGGGCATAGGGATCGATGAGCAGCTTATGCGGGTTAAAGCGATGTCCGTTTTCCGGGTCATACGGCCCGTAGACTCGATAGCCATACAGCGCGCCGGGCTGGAGGTCGGGCACATAGCCGTGCCAGATCTCGTGGGTATATTCCGGCAGCTCCAGACGGGCGATTTCCGTTTTACCGGAGGGGTCAAACAGACAGAGCTCCACCCGCTCGGCGTGAGCTGAAAAAAGCGCGAAGTTAACCCCTTTCCCGTCATAATTTGCACCCAGCTGCTGGCCATGACCGGCCCGTATGTCAAACGTATTTTCCTTTGCCATTTTCGTTCTCCACGATTATTCGCAGGTAAGCAGAACTAACAAACTTCCTGTTTCAGACGTTAAATCCAGCGTCTCCCGCAGCGCCCGACGTTCACCGGTAAACAGATCCCGGTAGCGTTTCCCGGAAAGCTCTTCGGGGATGACGACCGAAGTGTTGGCCCACAGCGTTTCGTTTGTGGGGCTAGCAAAAACCAGACGCGGTACGGCAACAATCAGCGCCTCCCCGTCCTTCACGCGCGCGTAGACAATCAGGTTTTCCTCGCGCTCGCCGCTGACCTTCAGCGGCAGCCAGTCGCCGTACTGGAAGAGCGATAAATAGTGCTGCCGGACGCGTAACAGCGTGGCGGTGACATACTGCTTCACCCTGCCGTTTCGCCACTGCTGTTCGTCGGCAAACAGCTTTGCGTCGGCGCTGCTCAGGTTTTGCCTCAGCGTGGCGAAATCCGGCTCCAGCCGGTTATCCGGGTCGACCAGGCTAAAATTAAGCGCCTCGCTTCCCTGATAGATATCCGGTACGCCCGGCGCCGTCAGTTTGATCACCGTCTGGCTCAGGCTGTTCATCAGCCCGGCGCGGATAAAGGGTTGCAGGGAGGACGAGAAATCATGCAGGAACAGCGTGTTCTCAGGGGATAGCAAGTGCCGGACGTAATTCATCACCACGCTCTCATAGCTCTCATTGCTGTCAATCCAGTCGGTACGCTGTTTGGCCTCGCGCAGCGCTTTCTCAATAAACCCGAGGAAACGCGCTTCGAGAGACTTCAGCCCTTCACTATCGTCAGGCGACAACGTTGCAGGCCAGACGCCCGCCAGCGCCTGGTAGATCATCCAGGTATCGGCCGCGTTTGGCGCGGTACCGTCATTGAGAAAACGCACCTGGGTCTGGTTCATCTGCCGCCAGCGCGCCAGATTTTCACCCCACTGTTCCGGGGCTTCCGTCAGGGTGTAGAGGCGCACCCGCGCGTCTTCCCCGCGCTTGGTGTCGTGCGTGGAGGTCCCCAGCAGCGCATCGGGCTGACGGGCCAGACGGATGCGCATCTCCTGGTGAAAGCGGGATAACGAGAACGCGCGTGGGGTGGGATCGGCCCCCACTTCGTTCAGGGCGAGCTCGAGGTTATGGCGGAAAAAGAGCGTATCTTCCACCGATTTCGCCATCAGCGGCCCGGTAAGCTGCTGGAAGCGGGTTCTGAACAGCGAGGCTGCATCGCGGCTGCTGGCGTCCAGGTCGCCGGTGAGGATCCTCACCAACAGGCTTAACGCCGGTTCCGGTGCGTGGACGCTGGCGACAACGCGGTTCAACAGCGCGACATCCGGGGCGGTTAACCCGTCGGTGGTGCCGTAGGTGCGGTAGACCGGAAACGCAATCAGCAGTTCGCGCAGCGTGTAACGTATGTCGTCCTGCGGCACGTCAATGCCGTTGCATCGGGCAAGGTCGGTGGCAATGTTAAGCAGCGTGGTGAATTCACCCTCAAAATTGCGATCGGTCATCAGCCCTTTAGCGTTGCGAAGTTCCGCATGGCGATCGACCGTCACGCCCAGCGTCTCGTCGTGGATTTTTTCCAGCCGCCCGAGGTTATTATCGTCGACCAGCACTTCGGCCAGCGAGGCGATAAACTCATATCCGGTGGTGCCGGAGACCGGCCATTCCGCAGGC
Organism: Enterobacter sp. SECR19-1250; assembly: GCF_013391025.1. Taxonomy (NCBI): domain Bacteria; kingdom Pseudomonadati; phylum Pseudomonadota; class Gammaproteobacteria; order Enterobacterales; family Enterobacteriaceae; genus Enterobacter; species Enterobacter sp. SECR19-1250. Next base: position 28,704 of record NZ_JACASJ010000054.1, read on the forward strand.
AGTTGTTCCCCTTTGGCGAGAATTTTTTCCACCGTGATATAACAGTCGGGACCGGTAGCCTGCCGTAACCGCTGCAGGTAACCCAGCGGGTCGGCCAGCCCGTCGATATGGTCAATGCGCAACCCGTCGACAATGCCGGTATGCACGAGCTCGAGGATCAGGCGATGCGAATCCTGAAACACCCCCTCGTCTTCCACTCTGACGCCCACCAGGCCGGTAATTTCAAAAAAGCGCCGCCATGAGAGCTGTTTCGGCGCTTCCCGCCAGGACATCAGCCGCCAGCTCTGCGCCTCGTGGATCGCCTCGATGCTTTTCTCCGCAGCCCATGTTCCGGGGTTAAGCGGATAGGCTGTGTCATAGTAGACCAGCGCGGCCTCACCGGTGACACTGTCACGTTTCAGAGTAATTGCCCCCTTCTCCAGCTCGGCCTCAAAGGTGTCGCCAAGGAACGGCAGCGTCAGCGGGCGCGACCAGTCAATATCAAAATAGTGCGCGTAACGGCTTTGCTGACCAAACGCGATAACGTCCCGCCACCAGCGGTTTTGCAGCGAGGTCGACATGTGGTTAGGGACGATGTCCAGAATGAGCCCCATTCCCGCCTGCCTGAGTGCCGCCGTCATGCGGTCGAAACCGGCGCGCCCGCCAATGGCAGGATCGATTTCGTTAGGATCGGTGACGTCATAACCGTGGGTTGAACCGGTGGTGGCGGTAAATATCGGTGAGGCATAGAGATGGCTGATCCCGAGGTCTTTAAGGTATGGCACCAGCTCCACCACGCGGTCAAAGGTCATGCCATTGCGGAACTGTATTCGGTATGTGGCACAAGGGATCATGATGCGTCTCCATCTGCAAAACGAACGACAATGCTGTTCGGCGCTAACACCTCAGCGGCCTCCGGCCAGCTAAAGAGCGTTTCGCCTGCCAGCGCAGGAACGTCAACAGGCTTATTACCGATATTCAGCGCCAGCGACAATGTCCCCGTCGGGAAAGACCAGCTCACCGCCACTATACCGGGAGCAGTCTTAACGATTTTGCCCTCAACGGTGCCGCCAGGGCGAAGTAACGGCACAAGATAGCGATGCCGCAGGACCAGCAGGCTTCGCGTGAAGCGCAGCCAGGATTTACCCTGCGCAGTCGTCACGTTGTGCCAGTCCAGTTTTGAGCGGGCAAAAGTCTGCTCGTCATTCGGATCCGGTACATCGCCATCGTGTCCGCTGTGGCCGGTAAACTCTTTTGCCCGCCCTTCCCGCACGGCTTTCGCCAGATCGCCATGAAAATCCGTAAAGAACAGGAACGGGTTGGTTTCGCCATACTCTTCGCCCATAAACAGCAGCGGGATATGGGGTGACAGCAGCAGCGCGGCGAGCAGAACGCGGGTTTTATCCGCGCCCGCAAGGGTTATAAGCCGTTCGCCCTGGGCGCGGTTACCGGTTTGATCGTGGTTTTGAATAAAATCGACAAAGAAGGTCGGCGGCTGGGTGTGGCATTCCACCCCGCGTGAGTGTCCGGTCTGCAAAGAGACCTCACCCTGATAGACAAATCCTTCTGCGAGAGCTCTGGCGAATTTTTTTTCCGGTTCGAAGGCAAAATCCTGATAGTAGGCATGCGTTTCGCCGGTGGCAAAGACGTGGGCGGCGTTGTGGAAATCATCATTCCACTCGGCGGTAAACAGCGGCGTGGCTCCCTTCTCATCCCGAGGATGCAGGAAAATCACGTTACGGCTGTCCTCGGTGGTGAGATGGATATGACGATCCGGGAGCGCTTCGCGGATCGTTTCCGCGATCTGCTGAAGAATATGTTTCGACGCCGTATCTTTAATCTGGTCGATAGCATCAAACCGTAAGCCATCCAGACGGTATTCGGTCAGCCAGAACAGGGGCGCGTCAAGAATGTAGTGTCTGACCGGCTCCCGTTCATAGGCGATACCGTTACCCCACGGCGTCATTCTCTGCGCATCAAAAAACGCGGGTGACAGCAAGGGTAAGTAGTTTCCTTCCGGGCCGAAATGGTTGAGTACGATATCCAGCACGACAGAAAGGCCCAGGCCGTGCGCCGCATCGATGAACGCGTGAAAATCCTCCGGCGTGCCATAGGCGGAGTGCGGGGCATACAGCAATACGCCGTCATAGCCCCAGCCGCGGCTGCCGCCGAACTGTGAAACCGGCATGACTTCAAGCTGGGTGATGCCGAGTTCAGCCAGATACGGCAGCTTGTCGATAGCCGCCCGGAAGGTGCCCTGCGGCGTAAAGGTGCCAATATGCAGTTCGTAAATCACCGTCTCTTCCCACGGTCGCCCTGCCCAGTCTGGGTTGATGGGCTGATAGCGGCCGGGGTCAATCACCACGGAGGGGCCATTAACGTCCCCTTTCTGCGCCCGCGATGCGGGGTCAGGTACCGCCATGCCGTCCTGTAAAACGAACTGATACTCGGTGCCATGCGTCACGCCAGGTACGTCAATCTGGAACCAGCCGTTACCGACCGCCGTCATGGGCAGATCGCGTTCTGCCAGACGTAGCGTAAGTTGTTGTTGTCCCTCAGCCCAGACGCGAAAACGTACAACGTCACTGGAAATAAACTCAGCACCCCACTGCTTTTGAAATGTCCTGAATTCCATTCATTGTCCTCGAATGACCCACATTTTACGCGGAATGAAGTACAAGCTTAGTTCAGGATCGAAAGCACGTTTCAACAGAGCCCCAACGTGCAACCGTCATTTTTCTGTCACTTAAATTCATTACGCTTTCGTCATTTTGACAAGGGTGTTAAGGAAACAATAATGAATTCAATAGCTAAGGCATTACTGGTGGCAGTACCGATGTTGAGCGCAACCGCTACCGCGGCAAATAATGAACTGTGTGAACCAAAAGCCTACGAAATGGCGCTGCGCTACCAGCAGAAGTCAGCTGAAATCATGGCGCTTCAGCTGCAGACGTACCGTTTTGCCACCGGCCGTTTTGACGAGAAAGTGAAAGATCTGAAAACGCCAGAAAATTACGCGGTGGTCATGGATCTGGATGAAACCGTGCTCGACAACACCCCGCTGCTGGTGCGCGACATGGAACAGTGCCATGACTACACCCAATGGGATACCTGGAGCGACTGGGAAAAACAGGGAAAACCCGGCCTGATCCCCGGCGCGAAGGCGTTTCTTGAGCATGTGAATCAAAGCAAGGTGCGTATCTACTATGGAAGGTGCGAACAAGTTCCTGATATGAGATCATCATATTCATCCGGAGCGCATC
>NZ_JACASJ010000055.1:0-31858 GCF_013391025.1 Enterobacter sp. SECR19-1250
AACGTAGATCTCACCAATAAATAGCCGTCAATACGGCGCTCACTTAACGCTTACGGATTTACGCTGCCTGACCCTTGACCACAAGAGCTTCGCGGTTTTATGCCCGCTCGCCCTGGTCGGCTTCGCCTTGTATCCGGTTCTTGTACATCGGCTCGCGGTTTCGATTCACGCTTCCTCCCCACACTCGGTCGCCCTCATGCAGTTGCGCTTCACTTCGTTCGCTGTGGTCAGCTTACGGCGGGACTTTCACCCACAAGATTGCGCCCATGCTGGGCGCACATAAAAAAAGCCGCAACAGTGTGCGGCTTTTCAGATAATTGTGAAGCTTACGCGTAACCGTAGGTCATCAGACGCTGGTAACGACGATTGAGCAGGTCTTCTTTGCTCAGCACATCCAGGTCCGCCAAATCGGCCAGCAGCTGCGCTTTCAGGGAAGCGGCCATCACTTCCGGTTTACGATGCGCACCACCCAGAGGTTCAGGGATGACGGTATCGATCAGCTTCAGCTCTTTCAGGCGTGGGGCAATGATGCCCATCGCTTCTGCAGCCAGAGGCGCTTTATCGGCGCTCTTCCACAGGATAGAGGCACACCCTTCCGGAGAGATAACGGAATAGGTGCTGTACTGCAGCATATTCACTTTATCGCCCACGCCAATCGCCAGCGCACCACCGGAACCACCTTCACCGATGACGGTACAGATGACAGGCACCTTCAGGCGAGACATCTCACGCAGGTTACGTGCGATGGCTTCAGACTGACCGCGCTCTTCCGCGCCCACGCCTGGGTAAGCACCCGGGGTGTCGATAAAGGTGATGATGGGCATATTGAAACGCTCAGCCATCTCCATCAGACGCAGGGCTTTACGGTAGCCTTCTGGTGCCGGCATACCAAAGTTACGACGGATCTTCTCTTTGGTTTCACGGCCTTTCTGATGGCCAATGATCATCACCGGACGTCCATCCAGACGAGCGATACCACCGACGATAGCTTTATCGTCAGCGTAAGCGCGGTCGCCTGCCAGTTCGTCAAATTCGTCAAACGCCAGGCGGACATAATCCAGGGTGTACGGACGCTGTGGGTGACGCGCCAACTGGGCGATCTGCCATGCGCCGAGATCGGCAAAGATTTTGCGCGTCAGTTCTACGCTTTTTTCGCGCAGACGATGCACTTCTTCATCGATGTTAATATCCAGTTTTTCATCCTGACGGCTTACCGCTGTCAGAGAATCGATTTTCGCTTCCAGCTCAGCAATCGGCTGTTCGAAATCAAGGAAATTCAGACTCATAGTATTCCTGTATTAGTCAAACTCCAGTTCCACCTGCTCCGAACCAATGAGGCCACGGAGATCGTTCAGTAAACGATCGCTCGGAGAGACACGCCACGTTGCACCAAAGCGCAACCGCGCACGTGCATCCGCCCTCTGATAGTAGAGATGTACTGGAATTGTCCCCGAGCGGTGGGGTTCCAGAGACTGACGGAGTCGGTTTAAAAGCTGGTCATCAATTTGCCTGTCCGTCAGCGAGATAGCAAGCCCGCGAGCATATTTTTCCCGGGCTTCGTCAATGTCCATCACTTCGCGGGCGGTCATTTTAAGCCCCCCGCTGAAGTCATCAAAGCTGACCTGTCCGCTGACGATAAGTATGCGGTCTTTTTCCAGCAATTGCTGGTATTTATCCAGCGCGTCGGTGAATAACATCACCTCCAGACGCCCGGAACGGTCATCCAGGGTACAGATGCCGATACGATTGCCGCGCTTGGTGACCATAACCCTTGCAGCAATCACGAGCCCCGCAGCCGTGGTGATTTTACCACGTTCTGTCGGATGCATGTCTTTCAGCCTGTAGCCTCCGACATAGCGCTCAATTTCTTTGATGTACTGATTGATCGGGTGCCCCGTCAGGTACAAGCCTAACGTTTCACGCTCACCATCCAGCACCACCTGTTCTGGCCACGGCAGACAGCTGGCGTAAGACTGCTCGATCTGCTCTGGCTCTTCCGCCAGCACGCCGAACATGTCCGCCTGGCCAATGGCTTCCGCTTTTGCGTGCTGATCCGCGGCTTTCAGCGCATCGCCAAGCGAGTTCATCAGCGCGGCGCGGTGCGGCCCCAGCCTGTCGAACGCACCGGACATGATCAGTTTTTCCAGCACGCGGCGGTTCAGTTTTTTGGTATCGGTGCGGGCGCACAGATCAAACAGCTCGCGGAAATAACCACCGTTATTACGCGCTTCGATGATTGCCTCGATCGGCCCTTCACCTACGCCTTTGATCGCGCCGATCCCGTACACAATCTCCCCGTCGTCGTTAACGTGGAAATGGTAAAGACCCGAGTTAATATCCGGCGGCAGGATCTTCAGTCCCATGCGCCAGCACTCATCCACCAGGCCAACCACCTTCTCGGTGTTATCCATATCGGCGGTCATTACCGCCGCCATAAATTCAGCGGGATAGTGCGCCTTCAGCCACAGGGTTTGATACGACACCAAAGCATAGGCGGCAGAGTGCGATTTGTTAAATCCGTACCCGGCGAATTTCTCGACCAGGTCGAAGATTTTCATTGCCAGCTCGCCGTCAATGCCATTTTTCTTCGCGCCATCTTCAAAAATAGAGCGCTGCTTGGCCATCTCCTCCGGCTTTTTCTTACCCATTGCACGACGCAGCATATCCGCGCCGCCGAGGGTATAGCCGGAGAGCACCTGAGCAATCTGCATGACCTGTTCCTGATACAGGATGATGCCGTAGGTTGGCTCCAGTACCGGCTTCAGGCTTTCGTGCTGCCACTGAACGTCCGGGTAGGAAATCTCTTCCCGACCATGCTTACGGTCGATAAAGTTATCTACCATCCCTGACTGCAGCGGTCCCGGACGGAACAGCGCCACCAGTGCGATCATATCTTCGAAGCAGTCAGGCTGCAGACGTTTAATCAGATCTTTCATGCCACGGGATTCAAGCTGGAAGACCGCGGTGGTCTCCGAGCGCTGCAGCATGTCGAAACTTTTCTTGTCATCCAGTGGGATGGCCGCGATATCCAGCGGCGGCTCGCCGTTCTTCTCGCGGCGGGCGTTGATCATCTCCAGCGCCCAGTTGATGATGGTAAGCGTACGCAGACCAAGGAAGTCGAACTTCACCAGCCCGGCGTATTCAACGTCGTTCTTATCAAACTGGGTAACCGGGTGCTGCCCCGCTTCGTCACAATAGAGCGGCGCAAAGTCGGTAATTTTGGTCGGGGCGATAACCACACCACCCGCGTGTTTACCGGCGTTACGCGTGACGCCTTCCAGCTTACGCGCCATGTCAATCAGCGCTTTGACTTCTTCGTCAGCTTCGTAGATTTCCGGCAGCTGCGGCTCGGCTTCAAACGCTTTTGCCAGCGTCATCCCCGGATCGGGCGGCACCAGCTTTGAGATACGATCGACGAATCCGTACGGATGCCCCAGCACGCGGCCCACGTCGCGGATAACCGCTTTTGCCGCCATCGTACCGAAGGTAATGATCTGCGATACCGCGTCACGGCCATACATATCCGCCACGTGCTCAATAACCTGGTCACGTTTTTCCATACAGAAGTCGACGTCGAAGTCGGGCATGGAGACACGTTCCGGGTTAAGGAAACGTTCGAACAGCAGGTCAAATTCCAGCGGGTCGAGGTCAGTGATCTTAAGCGCATAGGCCACCAGTGACCCGGCACCGGAACCACGTCCTGGACCAACCGGCACGCCGTTATCCTTCGACCACTGGATAAACTCCATTACGATCAAGAAGTAGCCCGGGAAGCCCATCTGGTTGATAACCTGAAGTTCGATATCCAGGCGCTCGTCATACTCCGGACGACGTTTTTTACGCTCTTCTTCATCCGGGAAAAGGAATTCAAGACGTTCTTCCAGACCTTCTTTTGATTTCATGACCAGGAAGTCTTCCGTGGTCATTTCCCCGGTCGGGAACTGCGGCAGGAAGTACTCACCCAAACGCACGGTAACGTTACAGCGCTTGGCGATTTCAACGCTGTTTTCCAGCGCTTCCGGGATGTCAGAGAAGAGTTCACACATCTCCTCTTCGCTGCGCATGTACTGCTGAGCAGAATAATTACGCGGGCGCTTCGGATCGTCGAGGGTGAAGCCATCATGGATCGCCACGCGAATCTCGTGAGCGTCGAAATCCCCGGCCTCAAGGAAGCGTACATCGTTGGTTGCCACCACGGGCAGCCCGCGCGCTTCCGCAAGCGCCACAGCGGCATGGAGATAACTCTCTTCATCCGGGCGGCCGGTGCGGATAAGCTCCAGATAATAACGATCCGGGAAGTACTCTTCATAGAATGATACGCACTGATCCACCAGCGCACTATTGCCGCGCAGCAGGCATTTGCCCACATCACCCATGCGGCCGCCGGAGATCAGCAATAACCCTTCGTTCAGCTCCGCCAGCCAGTCCCGGTCAATCCATGGCCCCAGGGCGCCGTAGCCTCGCTGGTAGGCTTTGGAGATTAGCAGGGTGAGATTCTGATAACCCGTGTTGTTCATCGCTAACACGGAAATTTGCGTCATTTCGTCGCCGAGCAGTTCGCTCTGCACATGAAAATCAGCTCCGACGATGGGTTTCATCCCCGCGCCATGCGCCGTTCCGTAGAACTTCACCAGACCACACAGGTTGGTAAAATCGGTGATCGCCAGCGCAGGCATACCCAGTGAGGCCGCCTTTTTTACCAGCGGCCCGGTTTTCGCCAGCCCATCGATCATGGAGTAGTCGCTATGCACCCGCAGGTGTACGAAACGTGGTTCAGCCATCTTCAGATTCCGCGTTACTTAATTGCTTGCGTATTGATTCAGGACACCAGTCCCAGCGCGCGTTTCACCGGGCCAAAACTGCGCCGGTGATGCTCGGTTGCGCCATGTTCAGCCAGCTTTTCCAGGTGGAAGGCTGTAGGATACCCTTTATGCTGAGCGAAGCCATACTGAGGGTAAGTGAGATCCAGCGCGGCCATTTCAGCATCGCGAGTCACTTTGGCAATAATAGAAGCCGCACTGATTTCCGCGACCCGGCTATCCCCTTTTACTACCGCCATGGAAGGCACAGGTAATGCAGGGCAACGGTTGCCGTCAATAAGAACATACTCCGGGGCAATTTTCAGCCCAGCCACCGCACGCTGCATCGCCAGCATTGTGGCATGCAGGATGTTCAGCTCGTCAATTTCATGCGGCTCAGCACGCCCAAGGCTCCAGGCTAATGCTTTTTCCTGAATCTCATCAAATAACGCCAGTCGGCGCTTTTCTGAAAGCTTTTTGGAGTCATTCAACCCGATAATCGGACGGGCCGGATCGAGGATCACCGCCGCGGTCACAACAGCGCCCACTAACGGGCCACGGCCCACTTCGTCCACACCCGCAACAAGGTGGGTGTGAGGATAAATAAATTCCATCATCTTGCTAACTCCAGCACCGCATCAGCCGCTTGCTCATCGGCATTACAGCGGATCTGCTGATGCAGTTCGCGGAACGTATCATGCATCTGGTGGCTGGTCTTGCCGTTGGCAAGCAGCGGTAGAAGCGCATCGGCCAGCGCCTGAGGCTGACATTCGTCCTGCAGAAGCTCTTTCACCAGTTCACGCCCGGCGAGCAGGTTTGGCAGCGAAACGTACTCCGTCTTCACCAGGCGTTTGGCCAGCCAGAAGGTGAACGGTTTCATGCGATAGCCTACCACCATCGGACATTTCGCCAGCATGCACTCCAGGGCTGCCGTACCGGAGGCCAGCAGCGCGGCATCGCTCGCGACCATCGCCTCACGGCCTTTTCCATCCAGCAGATGGATGTGAAGATCCGGTGCAACCTCGGCTTTAATACGCTCAAACTGCTCGCGGCGTTTGGCGTTCACCAGCGGCACAACCACTTCGAGATCGGGGTAGGTATCGCGCAGAATTTGCGCGGTTTTCAGGAAATCCGCGCTAAGCATCTCTACTTCTGCGCCACGGCTACCCGGCAGAAGAGCCAGACAGTGCGCATCGTGAGGGATCCCCAGCACGTCACGCGCTGCGTTTTTATCCGGATCCAGCGGCATCGCATCCGCCATGGTATGCCCGATAAAACGGCACGGAACGTTAAATTTGTCGTAAAACGCTTTTTCGAAAGGCAGGAAAGCCAGCACCAGATTGGTTGACCGTCCGATTTTGAAAACGCGTTTCTGTCGCCACGCCCAGACGGACGGACTGACGTAGTGAATTGTTTTAATGCCCTGCTTTTTCAGATTCCCTTCGAGGGTAATGTTGAAGTCAGGCGCATCAATACCGACAAAGACATCGGGTTTGAGCTCGGTGAAGCGGCGGGTAAGATCGGCGCGGATATGCAGCAGACGACGCAGTCGCCCCAGCACCTCAACAATGCCCATCACGGCCAGCTCTTCCATTTCGTACCAGGCTTCGCAGCCTTCAGCCTGCATTAGCGGGCCTGCAACGCCAACAAAGCGAGCATCAGGTACGCGAGCCTTAAGCGCGCGGATAAGACCGGCACCAAGAATATCGCCGGAGGTTTCTCCGGCGACCAGGGCTATCGTAAGCGGACGACTGTCGACCATTAACGAATCAGACCCCTTGTGGAACGGTCAAAGAATTCCATGAACGCGTTCACTTCAGGGTGCTTTTCCGCCAGTTCGGCAATTTCCGGCTTCGCCTCTTCCAGCGTTTTGCCGCTACGGTACAGTAACTTATACGCGTTGCGGATAGCCGTAATCGCTTCGCGAGTAAAGCCACGACGCTTGAGGCCTTCGATGTTCACGCCGAATGGCGTGGCATGGTTGCCCTGCGCAATTACATACGGTGGGACGTCCTGCGCCACACCGGAGCATCCGCCGACCATCACGTGTGCACCAATGATGCAGAACTGATGGACTGCGGTCATACCGCCAATAATTGCGAAATCATCAACCGATACGTGTCCTGCCAGCGTTGCGTTGTTGGCAAGAATACAGCGGTCACCTACGGTACAGTCGTGCGCGATGTGCGCATTAACCATAAACAGGTTATCGCTGCCCACCTTCGTCAACCCACCACCCTGTACTGTTCCACGATGAATGGTGACGCTTTCGCGGATACGGTTACGATCGCCAATTTCCAGACGGGTCGACTCACCAGCATATTTTAAATCCTGGTTAACTTCGCCGATGGAGGCGAACTGATAGATCTCATTGTTGCTGCCAATGGTCGTATGACCATTCACAACAACGTGAGATTTCAGTACTGTACCCTCACCAATTTCGACATGGGGACCAACAATACAGAATGGGCCAATGTGGACATTAGCACCAATAATAGCGCCGGTTTCCACAATAGCGGTAGGATGAATAAAGGCAGATTTATCAATCACGTATCAGGACTCCCGGCTACGAGCACACATCATCGTCGCTTCGCAAACAACTTTGCCGTCAACCAGCGCTACGCCTTTAAAGCGAGTCAGGCCACGACGCGTTTTTTCAAAAGTGACTTCCATGATCATCTGATCACCAGGCACGACAGGACGCTTGAAGCGCGCTTCATCGATACCCGCGAAGTAGTACAGTTCACCCGGCTCCAGTTTGCCTACGCTTTTAAACGCAAGAATACCGGTAGCTTGTGCCATCGCTTCCAGGATCAACACACCCGGGAAGATGGGTTTACCAGGGAAGTGCCCCTGGAAGAATGGCTCGTTAACGGAGACATTTTTCACTGCGCGCAGAAAACGACCTTCTTCAAAATCCAGCACACGGTCTACCAGCAAAAACGGGTAACGGTGCGGCAGAAGTTCTAAAATCTCTTCAATATGCAGAGTATGAGTGTCGGTAGTCAAAATACTCTTCCTGTCAAAATGTACTGATTAGCAATAATAACACGGCCTGCCGGTTTAAAAGAAAGCCGACAGGCCGGGAAATTAAGCGTTAAAAAGATGAACGCTTAGTCTTGTTGATCGATCTTACGCTCAAGGGACTTGAGTCGCTTGCTCATATCATCAATATTCATCACCAGAGCTGCTGTTTTACGCCATACCTTGTTAGGTTGCAGCGGGATGCCTGAGGAATAGACGCCTGGCTCAGTGATAGGACGCATTACCATGCCCATTCCCGTCACGGTGACCTTGTCGCATATTTCCATATGACCATTGATCACGCTGGCACCGCCAATCATGCAGTAACGGCCAATTTTCAGGCTGCCTGCCATGATGACGCCACCTGCAACCGCGGTATTGTCGCCAATCACAACGTTATGCGCAATCTGGCACTGATTATCGATAATAACACCGTTGCCGATAATGGTGTCGTCAAGCGCACCACGGTCAATGGTGGTACAGGCTCCGATCTCAACGCGATCGCCAATGATAACGCGACCCAGTTGCGGGATCTTAACCCAATTACCACGATCGTTAGCGTAGCCAAAACCGTCAGAACCAATCACTGTGCTGGACTGAACGAGGCAATTTTCGCCGATTTCAACTTCGTGGTAGACGGACACATTGGCCCACAAACGGGTCCCGGCGCCGATTTTTGTGTTTTTCCCAACGAAGCAGCCCGGGCCGATGACGACGTTATCGCCCAGTACGACGCCAGACTCGATCACGGCATTTGCGCCGACTGCTACGTTGTTACCCAGCTGAGCCGTCGGATCGATTGCTGCACTGGCAGCAATGTTTTGCGCCGGCTGCGGCGTGGTATCAAGAATTTGTGCCATGCGAGCATACGTCAGGTAGGGATTTTTCACTACCAGTGCCGCACCAGTGGCAAACGGAAGATCGTCCTGCGTCAGAACAACAGCCGACGCCTGGCATTGAGCCAGATGTTCACGGTACTTAGGGCTTACCATGAAGGTAATATTGCCAGCTTTAGCAGATTGCATGGACGCAACAGCGGTGATGACGATATCGCCATCACCGTGTAATTCTGCATCCAACTGCTGAGCTAAATCAGCCAGTCGAATTGAAGGCATTACTTATTTAACCTGTTTCAGAACATCAGCGGTGATGTCTTTAACATCGCTGCTGTTGAAAGCAACGGCGTTCGCATCAACAACCAGATCGATGTTCTGATCGGCAGCAACTGCTTTAACAGCAGTCTGAATGCGAGTCACCAGCTTGCCACGCTCTTCGTTAGAACGACGCTGACGATCCTGCTCGAAAGCCTGCGCTTTCTGGGAGAACGTCTGGCGCTGAGCCATTACGTCTTTTTCCAGTTTGCTGCGCTCGCTTGATTTCATGGTAGAACCATCACGCTGCAGACGCTGCATTTTGGACTGAAGATCGTTTTCCATACCCTGCAGTTCGCTTGCACGGCCTTTGAATTCGTTTTCCAGAGTCGCAGAAACGCCAGTTTTCTGTGCAACCTGCTGGAACAAATTACCCATGTTGACGATTGCAATTTTGTCTGCTGCCTGAGCAGAAGTTGCCATCGCTAAACCGAGACCTGCAGCTAATAACCACTTTTTCACAATTAACTCCTTACCATCCCATTGGCACCAGAAGGTACCGTTCTTTGCGTGGCAAGGCGATCGTTTTACCGATCGCCGGTTGTCAGCGCTACACTGCCAACGCATTCCTTTGCAGCGGAGAATTACCAGGTTTTACCAATGTTAAACTGGAATTGCTCCGACTTATCTCCATCATATTTCTTAAACGGCTGGGCGTAAGAGAAGACCAACGGCCCCAGCGGTGACATCCATTGTAATGCGATACCTGCAGACATGCGAATATTGCCCGGACCGCTGTAGTCTGGAACACCTGCCGCACGCATCTGGGCAGTGTTCTCCCAGTTGGTATCCCACACGGTACCGGCATCCCAGAAGAAGGACGTACGGACTGAGTTCGCGTATTTATCACTGATGAATGGCGTTGGCGTGATGAACTCAAGGCTCGCCACGGCCATGGCGTTACCGCCTACCGCATCATCAGAGCTACAAACCTGTTTTGGATCCCGGCTTGCGCAGTTATCTTCGTCATTACCGCCGTAATAAACCGCTTTCGGACCAATGTTGTTGGACTTGAAGCCACGAACGGTACTGGAACCACCGGCGTAGAAGTTCTCATAGAACGGCATCTCTTTGCCGCCTAAACCATCGCCATAGCCCCAACGGGTACGACCCAGAACCACCCACTTATGATCGTCATCGATCGGGAAGTACGAGGCAGTATCGAGCGTTAACTTGTAGAACTCGTTATCAGAACCAGGAATAGTCACTTTACCATTCAGGTTGACACGAGAGCCCTCCGTTGGGAAGTAACCACGGTCAAGGCGGTTATACGTCCAGCCGTAGTTGAAGGTGAAGTCATCCGCCGCAAAACCGTTGTTATCGCTGGAGGTGCTCGCCGACTGGCCGATAGAGTCGAGATAACGCCACATTGCCACCTGCGGTTGCATATTGGACAGGTCGTTATGCACGTAACCTAAGCCCGCACGCAGGGTGTTGTATTCGTTAACCGGGAATCCAAGCGTACCGTCTACACCGTAGCTCTTGTTGGTGTACGAGGACAGATACGCGTTGTCTGCTTTAAAGTCGTTATAGAAGATACGACCACCCAGGCTCACACCGTCAACGGTGAAGTATGGGTTAGTGACAGAGAACTCAGAATAGGTCTGGTAGTCGTTTTTGGTACCGTTGATACCCACCGAGTAACCCGTACCCAGCCAGTTATCCTGCTGAACGCCAACCTGGAAGCTCACGCCTCTTTCAGTACCGTAGCCCACACCGAAGTTAAAGCTACCGGTATTACGCTCTTTCACTTTGTACACGACATCAACCTGGTCCGGGCTGCCCGGCACACGCTGGGTATCGGTATCAACCGTTTCAAAATAGCCCAGACGGTTCAGACGCTCTTTACCCTGGTCAACGAGGTCGCTACCCAACCATGCCCCTTCCATCTGGCGCATTTCGCGACGCAGAACAGAATCTTTGGAGGTGTCGTTACCTTCGAAGCGGATCTTACGCACGTAGAAACGGTTGCCCGCATCAACGTTAACGTGAAGCTTAACGGTTTTATCCGCGTCGTTGATTTCCGGCTGAGTTTGCACACGCGGATAGGCATAACCATAACGGCCGAGCAGCTTTTTAATGCCGTCTTCCATTTTGGTTACTTTAGAACCGCTGTACAGATCGCCCGGCTGAATTTTGGTCAGCGATTCGATCTCGGCAGAATGCCCCGCCAGGTTGCCACTTATTTCAACACCCGAAAGCTTGTACTGATCGCCTTCTGTGATGTTAATCGTAATGTAGATCCCTTTCTTGTCCGGGGTCAGACTCACCTGAGTCGAGTCGATGTTGAAACGGGCATAACCGCGATCCAGATAGTAGCTGCGCAGGGTTTCGAGGTCGCCCGCCAGTTTCTGTTTCTGGTATTTGCGATCGCCCACCACGTTCCACCACGGCATTTCGTCACGCAGCTGGAAGGTGGAGATCAGTTCGTCGGTAGTGAACGCGTGGTTCCCGACGATGTTGATCTGTTGGATCTTCGCCGAGACGCCTTCCTGGAAGACCAGCTTCAGGTCAACACGGTTACGCGGCAGCGGAGTCACCACCGCTTTCACGCTGGCGCTGTACTTACCGACGCTGTAATAGAAGTCTTCCAGACCTTTTTCAATGTCTGAAAGGGTGGTGCGGTCCAGAGATTCCCCCACACGAACACCGGATGCTTCAAGGTTTTGCTTGAGCATGTCATCTTTCACCGACTTGTTACCGGAGAAAGTGATACTGGCGATCGTTGGACGTTCTTTTACCTGAACCAGCAGCGTATCACCATCGCGCAGGACGCGGACATCCTCAAAGTTGCCGGTGGCAAACAGAGCACGGATGGTGTTACTGATGTCATCATCATTAACCGTATCGCCGGGGCGCACAGGCATACTGAGGAGGGCCGCACCAACGGCGACACGCTGAAGGCCTTCGAAATGAATGTCTTTCACTACGAACCCGTCAGCACCGTATACGGTGGCGCTGCTAAACAGCAGCGACGCTATGAGCAACTTTTTCATCGCCATCGTTATTATGCGTTCTTCCTAACTAACTCTCTTACAACCGAGAGAAATCATTGAAAAGTGCAAGCCCCATTAACAGCACCAGCAAAATCGAGCCAATGCGATAACTAAAGTCTTGAACTCGCTCGGATACCGGCCCGCCTTTTAGCTTTTCAATCGCTAAAAACAGCAGATGACCCCCGTCTAAAACGGGAAGCGGGAACAGGTTGATGATCCCAAGGTTCACGCTAATGAGCGCGAGAAACATGAGATAGTAAATCACCCCGAACTCCGCTGACATCCCAGCCCCCTGAGCTATCGAAATTGGCCCACTGAGGTTGTTCAGTTTCACATCACCGGTTATCAATTTCCCCAACATGTTTACCGTCAGCTTCATCAGTTGCCATGTTTTATCCGTGGCTTCAAGGATGGCGCTAAACGGCCCATACTGGCGTATTGTCTTGTACTCATCAGGCAGCGGGATCACTTTAGGCACAACGCCTGCAAACCCTTCTGCCTTTTTGCCGACCGATTTGCTATCCGGGATCAGCGTCAGCGAGAGTGGACTACCCTGCCTTTCAACTTCCAGCGCGAGCGACGTACCCGGATTATCGCGCACCAGAGTAACAAAGGTCATCCACTGTGTTAATGGCTGACCATCGACTTTAACGATCCTGTCGCCAGCTTGCAAACCCGCTTTGCTCGCCGCCGAATTTGCCTGAACTTCGGCTAATATCGGTTCGATCTGCGCACCACGTGGGCGAATCCCCAGCGCAGAGACGGGATCTTCTTTGTCTGGCTCGAAACTCCAGTGACGCAAACCCAGCACTTTATTCTGTCGCTGGTCAGAACCAAACGGTGACACGCTGACCGTGGTCTGCTCATCACCGATTTTGGCTACCAGTTGCAGTCGCACGGCATCCCAATCAGGGGTTTCGATACCATCAATCGCTTTAAGTTCCATCCCCGGCGTAATTTGCGCACTCGCCGCGATGGAATTGGGGGCGATTTCACCGACAACCGGACGCACGCCCGGAACGCCGATGATAAACACCAGCCAGTAAGCGAAGATAGCAAAGATGAAATTGGCTACCGGTCCGGCAGCAATGATGGCGGCACGTTGTCCAACGGTTTTGTTGTTAAACGCGCTGTGTCGAAGCTCAGGGGCCACAGGCTCAACACGTTCGTCGAGCATTTTGACGTAGCCACCGAGCGGGATAAGGGCGATGACAAATTCCGTGCCGTGACGGTCGGTACGCGTCCAGAGTGATTTGCCAAAACCGATGGAGAACCGCTCTACGCGCACACCGTAACGGCGAGCAACCCAGAAATGGCCAAATTCATGCACGGTAATCAGTACACCCAGTGCAACAATGAACGCCGCCAGATTCCAGAGAATGCTCAGCATAAAACCTTCCGTTAAATCGTCCCGAATACCAGTAAAAGCAGACAAGCAAACACGGGAACAGCCGCTGTCAGGCTGTCAATGCGATCCAGTATCCCGCCATGCCCTGGAATCAGGTGTCCGCTGTCCTTAATCCCTGCTTCTCGCTTGAACATACTTTCGGTTAAATCACCGAGTACCGAGGCCAGCGCGGCAAAAATCGAACACACCAGCAGTATTGACGGTGCAATGTCCAGATTCGCCCAGACGCCATAGCCCCAGGAGATAATCGCTGCCGTAAACAGGCCGCCGATGAATCCTTGCCAGGTTTTACCAGGCGACACCTTCGGAGCCAGTTTATGTTTGCCGAACAGTTTACCAAACATATAGGCCCCAGAGTCAGCCCCCCAGACCAGAATCATCACATAAAGCAGCCAAATCGCACCGCTGTAGTGGTTTTCGTCGTAGTGCCAGGCGCGCAGAGCCACCATGCCCCAGAAAAAAGGCACGATGGTAAGAAGACCAAATATTAGGCGCAGCACTTTTGAGTTGCGCCATAACGCCGCGGAGCCTGGATAAAAAAGCACCAAAACAAGGGCGGCGATCCACCAGGCCAACGATACCCACAGGGACCCGGCAACCAGTGGTTGGTGAATATCATGGTGATATTCAGGCAAGGTAAACAGCATCAGGGCCAGGATCAAGCCACAGAGTACCGCCAGCCATACCCGCTGACTGCGCGACGTAAAGCCGCTAAACTGTCCCCATTCCCACGCGGCCAGCATACACACCACCAGCGTGACAATAGCAAATCCCACCGGTGGCAGTAAAAACAGCGCCGCAATGACAATGGGTATTAATACAAAAGCGGAAATCAGGCGATACTTCAGCAAAAGCTACCCCCATCAGGCTTTGTCGCCACCAGGCTCGGTGCCGCCGAAACGACGCTCTCGATTGGCAAAGGCATGCAGCGCACCTTCAAAGTCTTGTTCATCAAAATCGGGCCAAAGCACATCCGTAAAGTAAAGTTCGGCATAGGCAATTTGCCACAGCAAAAAGTTACTTATGCGATGTTCTCCCCCTGTCCTAATTACCAAATCCACAGGTGCCAGTTCATTCATGCAGATTTGCTTGCTCAGCGCGTCTTCATCAATTTGGTCGGGTCTCAACAACCCTTCCTGAACCTGTTCGGCCAGGTGCCGAACCCCCTGGATAATATCCCAGCGTCCACCGTAATTCGCCGCGATATTCAGCGTCAGACCCGTGTTATTTTCAGTCAGCGCTTCTGCTTTACGAATCCGTTCCTGCAAACGTGAGTTAAAACGACTGGTTTCGCCAATGACACGCAGGCGCACGTTGTGGCGGTGCAGGCTTTTTACTTCGCTGTCGAGCGCCCACAGAAACAGTTCCATCAACGCAGTCACTTCCTGCGCAGGTCGATTCCAGTTTTCACTGCTAAAAGCATAGAGCGTTAACGCATCAATGCCGTTATTGGCGGCAAAAGAGACGGCGCGGCGAACAGATTTCGCCCCAGCTTTATGCCCAAAGGCTCGTATCTTCCCTTGTCTTTTCGCCCAGCGGCCATTGCCATCCATGATGATTGCTACATGACGGCAGCCATGAGCTGGCAAGTTTTCGCTTATTGGTTGATTCGCAGACAACATAACGCGTTTTTAGTCCCTGAAAAGGATTTAACGGTACTCAGGAATACTGAAGCCTATACGTAAAAAAGCCGTGTCAAACCACGGCTTACCTGACCACTTAAAGTCAAATACCTGCGATCAGGTGGCGCAGACTATATCACCGAAGCCCAACGCTAACAAATAGCACGACGACTGGTGCTTGCTTTATCACCAGCTTGCGAGACGTGTCACCTGTTTGCGCGCAATAATACGAGCCTGCTCATCCACCGCCAGCACATCTTCCACGCTTTGTGGTTCGCGCAGATCCATCAACTCCAGTACCGACAAATTCAGCATAGCGATATCGGTGAAACGGATCTGCTGATTCAGAAATGCTTCAACGGTAATTTCATTGGCTGCATTGAGTGCCGTCGTCGCCGCCTGCCCCTGGTCAAAGGCATTCATTGCAAGCTTAAGACACGGATAACGATCGTAGTCAGGT
Source organism: Enterobacter sp. SECR19-1250 (assembly GCF_013391025.1). Taxonomy (NCBI): domain Bacteria; kingdom Pseudomonadati; phylum Pseudomonadota; class Gammaproteobacteria; order Enterobacterales; family Enterobacteriaceae; genus Enterobacter; species Enterobacter sp. SECR19-1250. The sequence continues at coordinate 15,461 of NZ_JACASJ010000055.1, forward strand.
TCACTGAACGTCAGAGAACTCAGCTTGCAAAAATCGAGTGGCTTCACGCCAGATTTTACGCGTTCAGGCCATGCCATTGCATGTGCAATTGGCGTACGCATATCCGGCTCTCCCAGCTGTGCCAGCACGCTGCCGTCCTGATAGCGCACCATCGAGTGAATCACCGATTGCGGGTGGATCAGCACTTCCATCTGTTTCGCCGACGCGTTAAACAGCCAGCGAGCTTCAATGTATTCCAGACCTTTGTTCATCATAGTGGCAGAGTCAACGGAGATCTTACGCCCCATTGACCAGTTCGGATGACGGCACGCCTGATCCGGCGTCATTGCGCTCAGTTCAGACAGTGGCGTTTCACGGAACGGGCCACCAGACCCGGTAAGCAAAATCGATACAACCCCATTCCGCTCCAGGTCAGCGTACCCCAGGTTCTGCTGAAAAGGTTGCGGTAAACTCTGAAAAATGGCGTTGTGCTCGCTGTCGACCGGCAAAAGTCGTGCACCGCGCTGCTTAACCGCCTCCATAAACAGGCGTCCGCAGGTCACCAGCGACTCTTTATTCGCCAGCAGAACATCTTTACCGGCATCGATGGCGGCCAGCGTCGGCAGCAACCCGGCCGCGCCAATAATGGCGGCCATCACCTGATCGACCTCATCCAGCGCGGCCATCTCACAGGCAGCCTGCTGCCCGCTCAGAACCTCAGTTCGACTGCCCTTCTCTTGCAGAGCGGCTTTCAGCTGGCGGGCGCTCTCTTCGTCATCCATTACCGCATAGCGGGGCGTAAACTCCAGACACTGCTCGACCATTCGCTGCACATTCTTCCCGGCCACCAGTGCTGTCACGGTGTAAAGCGCAGGGTTGTGGCGTACAACGTCGAGAGTGCTGCAACCGATAGATCCGGTTGAGCCAAGGAGAGTTAAATGCTTCATGAGATGCCCGAAAAAAGTTAGACCAGATAAAAGCAAAACGCCGCCAGCAAGACCCGAAGTCCCTCTGAACGGCGTTTATCAGTGTAAGACAGAAATCAGAACTGCATCAGTTCCGCTTCTTTATCTGCCAGCGCCGCATCAATTTTCTTGATGGCAGCGTCAGTCATTTTCTGAATGTCGTCCTGTGAACGACGATCGTCATCTTCACTGATCTCTTTTTCTTTCAGCAGCGCTTTCACTTTATCGTTAGCGTCGCGACGGACGTTACGCACGGAAACACGACCCTGCTCAGCTTCGCCACGCACGACTTTGATCAGGTCTTTACGACGCTCTTCGGTCAGTGGAGGCAGTGGAACACGGATATCAGCACCCGCAGAGCTTGGGTTCAGACCGAGGTCAGATGCCATGATCGCTTTCTCAACTGCCGGGCCCATAGAGCGATCGAACACGTTGATTTTCAGCGTACGGGTATCTTCCACGGTCACGCTCGCCAGCTGGCGCAGAGGGGTAGGCGTACCGTAGTACTCTACGATGATGCCATCCAGCAGGCTTGGAGAAGCACGGCCAGTACGGATTTTGCTGATTTGGGTTTTGAACGCTTCTACGCATTTTTCCATGCGTACTTCAGCATCTTTTCTGATGTCGTTAATCACGTTACGAATCCTTGAAAACTTGTCTCAGGCAGACTATCCGCCAGCACAGTGCTACAGGTGTGCTAAGTATAGTCGCGTTTAATTCATGACAACGCCAATGGCGCGTCCGGGTAAGATACCACTTCAAAATAAAGCGGAATCTTACCTGTATTTATCGTCGACGGAAATTATTCCGTGATCAATGTGCCTTCTTTTTCGCCCATGACCACGCGGCGCAGTGCGCCAGGCTTATTCATATTGAAGACACGGATCGGCAGTTTGTGGTCGCGAGCCAGCGTGAAGGCGGCAAGATCCATCACTTTCAGCTCTTTTTCCAGCACTTCGCTGTAGGACAGCTGATCGTACATGGTGGCAGAGGGATCTTTTGCCGGGTCGGCGGTAAACACGCCATCCACTTTGGTTGCTTTCAGCACCACATCGGCTTCGATTTCGATACCGCGCAGGCAGGCAGCGGAATCGGTTGTAAAGAACGGGTTACCCGTACCGGCGGAGAGGATCACTACGCGGTTGTTGCGCAGCAGGCTGATCGCTTCTGCCCAGCTGTAGTTATCGCAAACGCCATTCAAAGGAATAGCGGACATCAGGCGGGCATTCACATAGGCACGATGCAACGCATCACGCATTGCCAGACCGTTCATCACGGTTGCCAGCATACCCATATGGTCGCCCACAACGCGGTTCATCCCCGCTTTCGCCAGACCAGCACCACGGAAAAGGTTGCCACCGCCAATGACCACGCCGACCTGAATACCCAGTTCGACAAGTTCTTTGATCTCCTGTGCCATGCGGTCGAGAATGCTTGCGTCAATACCGAAGCCTTCCGATCCCTGCAGCGCTTCGCCACTCAGCTTAAGCAGAATGCGTTTGTACACGGGTTTTGCATTGGTAGCCATGTTTCTTTCCTGAGACTGTCAACGATTAAGATGGGGGTTAATTCTGGCGACATAGTATGTCGCATACCAGCACAGCGATACGGGATCCTGTCTGATTTTCGTCTGACGGGTGACAAAAAGAAGCCGCCCTCAGGCGGCTCCTTTTTCATCATTAAGACTGCTTGGACATTGCAGCAACTTCTGCTGCGAAGTCAGTCTCAACTTTCTCGATGCCTTCGCCCACTTCGAAGCGGATGAAGCCAGTTACGTCAGCGTTGTGCTCTTTCAGCAGCTGAGCAACGGATTTGCTTGGATCCATAACGAAAGGCTGGCCAGTCAGAGAAACTTCGCCGGTGAATTTCTTCATGCGGCCTTCAACCATTTTCTCTGCGATTTCTTTTGGCTTACCAGACTGCATCGCGATGTCCAGCTGAACCTGGTACTCTTTCTCTACCACTTCAGCAGACACGTCTTCTGGTTTAACGAATTCTGGTTTGCTTGCAGCGATGTGCATTGCCAGCTGTTTAACCAGCTCTTCGTCAGCGCCTTTAGCCGCAACCAGAACACCGATACGCGCACCGTGCTGGTAAGAACCCAGAACGTCGCCTTCCAGGGATGCTACGCGACGGATGTTGATGTTCTCACCGATTTTAGCAACCAGCGCAACACGTTCTTCTTCGAACTGTGCTTTCAGAACTTCAACGTCAGTGATTTTGCCAGCAACAGCTGCGTCCAGAACTTTGTTAGCAAATGCCTGGAAACCACCATCTTTAGCAACGAAGTCAGTCTGGCAGTTAACTTCCAGAATGATGCCGTAGTTGCCGTCGATTTTAGTGATGATCACGCCGTCAGCAGCAACGTTGCCTGCTTTTTTAGCTGCTTTGATCGCACCGGATTTACGCATGTTTTCGATTGCCAGCTCGATGTCGCCGTTCGCTTCAGTCAGCGCTTTTTTGCAATCCATCATGCCTGCGCCAGTACGCTCGCGCAGCTCTTTTACCAGGGATGCGGTAATTTCAGCCATTCTTAAATCCTCGGGAGATGTGAACTGCCCGGCCTGCGGCCAAACAGTATAAATTGAAAAAAGGGGCCGATAATGGGCCCCTATTCATACACGGTACTAATAAGGGGTGAAACCTTATTATTCAGCTTCTACGAAGCTTTCTTCCGCCTGAGAAGCCAGATCCTGGGAACGGCCTTCACGAACGGTAGCAGCTACAGCGCTCAGGTACAGGCTAACAGCACGGATTGCGTCGTCGTTACCCGGGATAACGAAGTCAACACCGTCCGGATCGGAGTTGGTATCAACGATAGCGAATACCGGGATACCCAGGTTGTTAGCTTCTTTGATTGCGATGTGCTCGTGGTCTGCATCGATTACGAACAGCGCGTCTGGCAGGCCGCCCATATCTTTGATACCGCCCAGGCTGTTTTCCAGCTTGTCCAGCTCACGAGTGCGCATCAGCGCTTCTTTCTTAGTCAGCTTGTCGAAAGTACCGTCCTGAGACTGGGTTTCCAGATCTTTCAGGCGCTTGATGGACTGACGAACAGTTTTCCAGTTGGTCAGCATGCCGCCCAACCAGCGATGGTTCACGAAGAACTGGTCGCAGCTGTTAGCAGCATCTTTCACAGCTTCGCTTGCAGCGCGCTTAGTACCAACGAACAGAATCTTACCTTTACGGGAAGCGATCTTGTTCAGCTCAGCCAGGGCTTCGTTGAACATTGGTACAGTTTTCTCAAGGTTGATGATGTGAACTTTGTTACGCGCGCCGAAGATGAAAGGCTTCATTTTCGGGTTCCAGTAACGGGTCTGGTGACCGAAGTGAACACCAGCCTTGAGCATGTCGCGCATGGAAACAGTTGCCATGTTTAAAACCTCTATATTGAAAGTTGGGGTTATGCCTCCACGTATCCCATATTACCGACCCCGAAGGGCACCCCGGAATATGTGCCGATACGTGTGTGTTGTTACACAAAGTGAGATATATCGCTCCCGTCCAGCCTGTGTATCTGAGATGGATCGGAAGTCCGGCGCGCTTTATACCACAAATCACGACCAGAAACCAATAATTGTTGGCGTAGTGTGCTGTTAATGATTCTCAGTTTGGCACGGGGTGCGCCTGACTGATACCATTGACGGTACTTAGACTAGTATTGTCGAAAAAATCGACACCGATGGACAGATTACATGGCTATCTCTATTAAGACCCCTGAAGAAATTGAAAAGATGCGCGTCGCCGGTCGTCTGGCCGCGGAAGTGCTGGAAATGATCGAGCCGTTCGTGAAACCGGGCGTCAGCACCGGCGAGCTGGACCGCATCTGTAACGACTATATCGTTAACGAGCAGCACGCGGTCTCCGCCTGCCTCGGCTACCACGGTTTCCCGAAATCCGTCTGCATTTCTATAAATGAAGTGGTGTGCCACGGTATTCCGGATGACGAAAAACTGCTGAAAGATGGCGACATCGTCAACATCGACGTCACCGTCATTAAAGATGATTACCACGGTGACACCTCGAAGATGTTTATCGTGGGCAAGCCAACCATCCTGGGTGAGCGCCTGTGTAAAGTGACGCAGGAGAGCCTCTACCTGGCGCTGAAGATGGTGAAACCGGGCATTCGCCTGCGCACCATTGGTGCCGCTATCCAGAAGTTTGTCGAAGCGGAAGGTTTCTCCGTGGTTCGCGAATATTGTGGTCACGGCATTGGCCGCGTCTTCCACGAAGAGCCGCAGGTTCTGCACTACGATGCGGATGACGGCGGCGTGGTGCTGCAAAAAGGGATGACCTTCACCATCGAGCCGATGGTCAACGCGGGTGACTACCGTATCCGTACCATGAAAGATGGCTGGACGGTGAAAACCAAAGACAGAAGCTTGTCTGCACAGTACGAGCATACTATTGTGGTAACAGACAACGGCTGCGAAATTATGACGTTGCGCAAGGATGACACCATCCCGGCAATACTGACGCACGATGAATGATAAAAAAGCCGGCAAATGCCGGCTTTTTTAATGGCGATAGCTTTTTCTTATGGGTGGCGCACGATGAGTAATCTATTACCCGAACAGTATGCTAACACAGCACTTCCCACCCTCCCCGACCAGCCCGATAACCCGGGCGTCTGGCCGCAGCACGAGCTGAGCTGTGCCGGCATCAAAGCCCATATGGATGTCTTCCAGCGCTGGCTGGGAAGCGCGTTTGATGCGGGCATTTCCGCCGAACAGCTCATTGAAGCGCGCACCGAATTTATTGACCAGCTTCTGCAACGCCTGTGGATTGAGTACGGATTCGGGCAGGTCAGCGACGTGGCGCTGGTTGCCGTCGGGGGCTATGGCCGCGGTGAGCTGCATCCGCTTTCCGATATTGACCTGCTGATCTTAAGCCGCAAAAAGCTGCCGGACGAACAGGCGCAGAAGATTGGCGAATTGCTGACGCTGCTCTGGGATGTGAAACTGGAAGTCGGCCACAGCGTACGCACCCTGGAAGAGTGCCTGCTGGAGGGGCTATCGGATCTGACCGTTGCCACCAACCTGATTGAAACCCGCCTGCTGATCGGCGACGTCGCGCTGTTCCTGGAACTGCAAAAACACATATTCAGCGACGGCTTCTGGCCATCAGAAAAGTTCTTCGCCGCTAAGGTCGAGGAACAAAATCAGCGCCACCAGCGCTATCACGGGACAAGCTATAACCTTGAACCGGATATCAAAAGCAGCCCCGGCGGCCTGCGCGATATCCACACATTACAGTGGGTAGCCCGTCGCCACTTTGGCGCCACCTCGCTGGATGAAATGGTGGGTTTTGGCTTTTTAACCGAGGCCGAGCGAAACGAGCTCAACGAGTGTCTGCATCTACTGTGGCGCATTCGTTTTGCCCTCCATCTTGAACTTAATCGCTACGATAACCGTCTGTTGTTCGACCGCCAGCTCAGCGTGGCCCAGCGCCTTCACTACAGCGGTGAGGGTAACGAACCGGTTGAGCACATGATGAAGGATTTCTTTCGCGTGACCCGACGCGTTACCGAACTCAACCAGATGCTATTGCAGCTGTTCGACGAAGCTATTCTGGCGCTGACGGCCGACGAAAAACCGCGCCCCATTGATGACGAGTTCCAGCTACGCGGCACGCTTATCGATCTGCGCGACGAAACGCTGTTTATGCGCGAGCCGGAAGCGATCCTGCGGATGTTCTATACCATGGTCCGCAACAGCACGATCACCGGGATCTACTCCACCACCCTGCGCCATTTGCGCCATGCGCGCCGCCATCTGACGCAGCCGCTGTGCTATATCCCGGAAGCGCGTTCGCTGTTCCTGAGCATGCTCCGCCATCCGGGCGCCGTCAGTCGCGGACTGCTGCCAATGCACCGTCACAGCGTACTGTGGGCCTATATGCCGCAATGGTCGCACATTGTCGGGCAGATGCAGTTCGATCTGTTCCATGCCTATACGGTGGATGAACACACGATCCGTGTCATGCTCAAGCTGGAGAGTTTTGCGAAAGAAGAGACGCGCTCCCGCCACCCGCTGTGCGTTGAGCTGTGGCCACGGCTGACCCATCCGGAGCTGATCCTGATTGCCGCCCTGTTCCACGATATCGCCAAAGGCCGCGGCGGTGACCACTCGGTGCTCGGCGCGCAGGACGTGCTGAAATTTGCCGAACTGCACGGTCTGAACTCACGTGAAACACAGCTGGTGGCCTGGCTGGTGCGCCATCACCTGCTGATGTCGGTCACCGCACAGCGTCGTGACATTCAGGACCCTGAAGTGATCAAGCAGTTTGCAGAAGAGGTACAAACAGAAAACCGTCTGCGCTATCTGGTCTGCCTGACGGTGGCCGATATCTGCGCCACCAACGAAACGCTGTGGAACAGCTGGAAGCAGAGCCTGCTACGTGAACTGTACTTTGCGACCGAAAAACAGCTGCGTCGCGGAATGCAAAACACGCCGGACATGCGCGAGCGCGTGCGCCACCATCAGCTGCAGGCTCTGGCCCTGTTGCGGATGGACAACATTGATGAAGAGGCGTTGCATCAGATTTGGGCCCGCTGTCGTGCCAACTACTTTGTCCGTCACAGCCCAAACCAGCTCGCCTGGCATGCGCGGCATCTGCTGCAGCATGATTTGTCGCAGCCGATGATCCTGCTCAGCCCGCAGGCGACGCGCGGTGGTACCGAGATCTTTATCTGGAGCCCGGACCGCCCTTATCTGTTTGCTGCGGTATGCGCTGAACTGGACAGACGAAACCTGAGCGTGCACGACGCGCAGATTTTCACCACCCGCGACGGCATGGCGATGGACACCTTTATTGTGCTGGAGCCGGACGGCAGCCCGCTGTCGTCGGATCGTCATGAGGGGATACGTTTTGGTCTGGAGCAGGCCATCACTCAGCGCAGCTGGCAGCCGCCGCAGCCGCGTCGTCAGCCCGCGAAACTGCGCCACTTTACCGTCGATACCGAGGTCAATTTCCTGCCGACCCACACCGATCGTAAATCGTTCCTGGAGCTCATTGCCCTGGATCAGCCAGGTCTGCTCGCCCGCGTCGGCCAGGTCTTTGCCGATCTGGGAATTTCGCTCCACGGGGCCCGAATTACAACCATTGGCGAGCGAGTAGAAGATTTATTTATAATCGCAACAGCGGACCGGCGTGCCCTTAATAATGACCTGCAACTTGAAGTGCAACAACGGTTGACAGCAGCCCTCAATCCAAACGATAAAGGGTGACGTGTTTTTTAGTGAAATGGAAAGAGTAAACAATGCAGCAGTTACAGAACGTTATTGAGTCCGCTTTTGAGCGTCGCGCCGAGATTACCCCGGCAAATGTGGATACCGTTACCCGCGAAGCGGTTAACCAGGTGATTTCTCTGCTGGATTCCGGCGCGCTGCGTGTAGCAGAAAAAATCGACGGTCAGTGGGTCACTCATCAATGGCTGAAGAAAGCCGTGCTGCTCTCTTTCCGTATCAACGATAACCAGGTTATCGACGGAGCTGAAAGCCGCTACTTCGATAAAGTGCCAATGAAATTCGCTGATTACGACGAAGCGCGTTTCCAGAAAGAAGGCTTCCGCGTAGTGCCACCTGCAGCGGTGCGTCAGGGCGCGTTCATCGCCCGTAACACCGTACTGATGCCATCCTACGTAAACATCGGTGCCTATGTAGACGAAGGCACCATGGTGGATACCTGGGCTACCGTGGGCTCCTGCGCGCAGATCGGTAAAAACGTTCACCTGTCCGGCGGCGTCGGCATCGGTGGCGTACTGGAACCCCTGCAGGCTAACCCAACCATCATCGAAGACAACTGCTTCATCGGCGCGCGCTCTGAAGTGGTAGAAGGCGTGATCGTTGAAGAAGGCTCAGTAATCTCTATGGGCGTTTACATCGGTCAGAGCACCCGTATTTATGACCGTGAAACCGGCGAAATCCATTACGGCCGTGTTCCGGCAGGCTCCGTGGTTGTTTCCGGCAACCTGCCGTCTAAAGATGGTAAGTACAGCCTGTACTGTGCGGTTATCGTGAAGAAAGTGGACGCGAAAACCCGCGGTAAAGTGGGCATCAACGAATTGCTGCGCACCATCGATTAATCGGATATAACAAAAAGCGGGGGCAACCCCGCTTTTTTCATATCTGAGGGTGGCGAAAATAGATTTTTTCGTTAATTATTCAAAGGTTATGTTGAGATCAAGGGTACCGCTATGTACGATAATCTGAAAAGTCTGGGCATTACCAATCCTGATGAAATTGATCGTTACAGCCTTCGCCAGGAAGCCAACAACGACATTTTAAAAATCTATTTTCACAAGGACAAAGGAGAGTTTTTCGCCAAGAGCGTGAAGTTTAAATATCCACGCCAGCGTAAGACCGTCGTCGCAGACGGTGTAGGACAGGGATACAAAGAGGTTCAGGAAATCAGCCCCAACCTGCGCTATGTGATCGATGAACTCGATCAGATCTGCCAGCGCGACCGTACCGAAGTCGATCTCAAGCGTAAGATCCTTGACGATCTGCGTCACCTTGAAAGCGTTGTGACTAATAAGATCAGCGAGATTGAAGCGGATCTTGAGAAATTAACGCGTAACAAATAAGTTGGGTGCGGCCTGATGCCCTCACCCCGGCCCTCTCCCACAGGGAGAGGGAGAAAACCATCATGTAGGCCGGGTAAGGCGAAGCCGCCACCCGGCAAACAGCATCATCGCTGTTCATCCAGCTGCAACGCCACATACAGCAGCAGCCTGTCGTCAAAACTTCCCAGATCCAGCCCTGTCAGCTCCGAAATCCGGTTGAGCCGATACTCCAGCGTGTTGCGGTGAATGAACAGCGCTTTCGACGTCGCCAGCGGCTGCACGTTATGCCGGAACCACGCCTGTAGCGTCCGGCGCAGCAGGCCATTGTTGTCCATCGCTTTCAGACGCGCGAGCGGACGCGCCAGCTCATTGGCCTGCCAGCCACCGCGCAGGCTGTCGAGCAGTACCGGCAGCATCAGATCCTGATAAAAATAGCTGCGGCTTTCCGGCATTCGCTGTTTACCCACCATCATCGTGGTACGCGCCGTACGCCATGAGCGGGCGATACTGCCAGGCCCGGTAAAGTAATTCCCCAGGGCGACGCGAAAACGCAGCTGACCATTCTCTTTCATACGGGAAATTAACTGCTCCACACGACGACGGTGATCTTCCGCATCCCAGCGACCGAACGCGTTAAGCGCCGGCTTGAGTACCACCATTTCCGTCAGGGATACAATCGCCACCAGGTTGTCGCGCTCCGGCGTTGCCAGCGCGTTTTGTAGCTGCTGCAATTCAGCCATCGCGCTATCGACCCCCAGCTGGCCGCTATCCACCTCAATCACCGCCACGACGCGCGGTTGGTTCAGGTCAATACCCAGACGCTGCGCCCACTCGCTCAGCGCAGGCGTATGCTCCTCTGCCTGAATCAGATTCATCACCAGCTCTTCGCGCAGACGACTGTCCTGGGCCAGCAGGTGCATCAGGCGCGACTGCTCCAGCATCATCTCCGCCGTCATGCAGACCAGCTCGCCATATTTACGCAGTGATTCGGGTTCACCGGTCAGGCCTATTACGCCAACAATTTCCCCTTCAAGGCGCAGCGGTAAATTGATGCCCTGACGGACGCCGTGCAGGTGTTTCGCCACGGCATCATCGATATCCACGACCCGCCCCTGGGAAAGCACCAGCAGTGCACCTTCGTGCAATTCCCCAATACGCTCGCGATCGCCGCTGCCAATAATGCGCCCGCGGGCATCCATTACGTTGATATTGGTATCGATGATGCGCATGGTGCGCGCCACGATATCCTGCGCCATTTTGGTATCAAGATGCCAGCCAGCCATGTAACCCTCCTGTGAGCAGAGCTCAAGCATAGGGGAGTTCGGTTACGGCCGCATTGTGCGAATGCACAAAATCAGGCAGTGAAGTATGGACTTGTGGGAAGGGTCACAGAAACAAAAAAGCCCCTGCTTACATCACGCAGGGGCTTACGAGGTTTACTGCATCAGGAGGTAGATAGAGGTATCACCACGCTGAATATTCAGCGCCAGCACGGATGGTTTGCTGTCGAGAATTTTACGCAGTTCAGCGATGTTTTTCACTGGCTGCTGGTTAGCACCCATAATCACATCACCTTTTTTCAGGCCGATACGGGCTGCCGGGGAATTCGCTTTCACGTTATTCACCACCACGCCTTTATCTGCACCTTTGTTGCTCATCTCCGCCCCTTCAATACCGCTGAAGATGGTGCTGGAATCAACCTGATTCTGGCTGCTCTGCTGCAGCTCCAGACTCACGTTAACCGCCTTACCGTCACGCAGCAGGCCAAGGGTGACTTTGCTGCCAATCGGCATTGAGCCCACTTCGGCACGCAGGGCGGCAAAGCTGCTGATCGGTTTACCGTTCAGGGAGGTGATCACATCCCCGGCTTTAATCCCCGCTTTTGCTGCGGAGGAGTTAGGCATAACCTGGCTCACGAACGCGCCGCGCTGGGCGTCAACTTTCATCGCTTTCGCCAGCTCAGAGTTCAGCTCGGTACCCATGATACCCAGCTCACCGCGTTTCACCTGGCCGTACTGCACCATCTGCGCGGTCAGGTTTTTCACCATATTACTTGGGATAGCAAAACCGATACCGATGTTGCCGCCGTCCGGCGCCAGGATGGCAGTGTTAATACCAATCAGCTCACCGTTCAGGTTCACCAGCGCACCGCCGGAGTTACCGCGGTTGATCGCCGCATCCGTCTGGATGAAGTTTTCATAGTTCTCCGCGTTTAGGCCGCTACGGCCCAGCGCAGAAACAATCCCCGAGGTCACGGTTTCGCCCAGACCGAACGGGTTACCGATGGCCACGGTGTAGTCACCGACACGCAGCGCGTCGGAGTCGGCAATTTTAATCGCCGTCAGGTTTTTAGGATCCTGAATCTGGATCAGTGCGATATCAGAGCGTGGGTCCTTGCCCACCACTTTGGCGTCAAATTTACGCCCGTCGCTCAGCTGAACCTTAATGCTGTTGGCGTTATCCACCACGTGGTTGTTGGTAACGACATACCCTTTCGCGGCATCAATAATAACCCCCGAGCCAAGCGCCATGAATTTCTGCTGCTGGCCGCCGCCCTGGCCGTCATCCCCTGCGCCACCGCCCTGACAGAACGGAGAACTCTGGAATGGCGAACCGTCCTGGCAGAACGGCGAGTTATCGCCGAAGAACTGCTGGAAGTTACGCGGCATACGCGGCGTATTGACGGTCGTGCTGCCCTCAACGTTAATACTCACCACCGATGGCATCACTTTTTCGAGCATCGGTGCCAGGCTTGGCATCTGCTGCGCGGTTGCTGCCGACGAAGCGGTCTCGGCTGCAGTAGCAGTCAGAGGAGACAGCGCTAAACCTAAACTCAGAGCCAGTGCACTCATTGCTAATGTGGTTTTTTTCATGTTTCTCAATCTCGATTTACAGATAACGCAAAATTGCTGTGTAACTCAGATTCGTTTTATACCGCTTAGTTCCGGCGATAAGTTTATGGAAAAAGTAAAAATTTATTGGTCGTCTTTACAAAACTCCGGGATTATTCCACCGCCATCAGCTTGCGGTACTCATCCCAGGCATACAAATCGGTCATTCCGCTGATATAGTCCTGGATGAGACGACAACGATAATAATATTCGAGCATCGGCCACTGCGGTGAGTGGCGATCCAGTTTGCCGATGGCTTCAACGTAAGCCAGACGATGACGGGTAGAAAGTTTCTGATAAAGCCGGGACTCAATCGGTATTCGTCGCACGCGCTCTTGTTCCACCAGCTCGCTGAATTCATCGACCGACAATTGCAGCAGAGGGCGATATATTTCCAGTAAGCCGCTGATAACCCGGTATCCCTGCAGCTCTAACTGTTCGACATCGGGGTGGCTGAATACATGACGCATCGCGACATGTTTATATAACTCAAGCAACTGGCTGAAGCTACTGTCATCCTCCAGCAAGGCATGATTGAACTCGCCGCTAAAAATCATCGGCAAATTATCAATAAAGCGCGAGGCGGCGTAAGGCACCAGTTTATTTAATGTATTGACCCGCAAATACATAAAGAACTGATCTTCGGTGCTCCGGCTTAATGTATTTGCACGCGATTTTTCCCAGGCATTTTCGACCACCTGGGCAAACAGCGAACCTTTTTCATGTTTCCCCCATGCATCATAAAGATGCTGATAAAGCTCCTCGACGCTAAATATTCTTTTTTCAACCGCGTCTTCCAGGTCAGCAACGCAATAGGAGATGTCATCGGCGGCTTCCATAATCCACGTCAACGGGAAGCGGCCATTTGCAGTCAATGAAAGTTCTTTACGTAACCGCTCAATATAGGCTTCTTCGGAGAGGTAATAGCCCGGCTTTTTCATCAGATAGCTGTGCGAAGCGGGCGTTTCGCCCATCCACCAGGCGGGACGGGTATATTTGAGGATGCATCCCACCTGTGCCCAGGTCAGATTCATGCGCATCAGAGAGTGCACCAGTCGTATCCCCTGCGCATTGCCTTCAAAATGACAGAGATCCTGACGCACCTTACGACGCAGATCGTTTAGCCCGTCTTCGCCTTCACGCAGGCGTAAATCCCGCACCACGCAGCGGTCATCACTGAGCGGCTGGCTGACGGCATCCGACGGGAAGAGTCGCTGCCTGAACCAGTCGTTGATCGCCGCCTCGCCAAAGTGACCAAACGGGGGATTGCCGATGTCGTGCATCAGGCAGGCCATCTCAACAATACTCTCAAAGGGCCCGGTCAACTCATCCAGACCGTAGGTTTCCAGCAAGCGCTGCTCTTTGAGACGGCTTAAAATCTCTTTGGCAATGTAGCGCCCCACCTGCTGAACTTCCATTGAGTGGGTAAGGCGTGTGCGCACGGCAGCGTTACGCTCAAGCGGAAACACTTGGGTCTTTTGCTGCAGACGACGAATGGCAGGCGAGTTAATGATCCGCCCGCGATCGCTTTCGAAGATACGCAGGATCTCATGTTCGCTCTTTTCACCCTGCGGCGAACGGAAACGTCGGTGCCAGTTAATTTTGGTGCGAAAATCGATCTGTGACATGTGCTCCCCCGCGTGAGAATGCGTTTCCCCTTAAGCGCATGATAGACTATGTATCTTAACAAGGCACATCGCGAGTAAATCTATGAAAATCGGCATTATTGGTGCAATGGAAGAAGAAGTTACGCTGCTGCGTGACAAAATTGAGAAACGTCAGACTCTCTCTCTGGGGGGCTGTGAGATCTATACCGGTCAACTGAACGGTGTTGACGTGGCTCTGCTGAAATCAGGCATCGGTAAGGTTGCTGCTGCGCTGGGCGCAACGCTGTTGCTTGAGCGCTGCAAACCAGACGTGATCGTTAACACCGGCTCTGCAGGCGGTCTGGCACCGACCCTGAAAGTGGGTGATATCGTCGTCTCCGATGAAGCGCGTTACCACGATGCAGACGTTACCGCATTCGGCTACGAATACGGTCAGCTTCCAGGTTGCCCGGCCGGCTTTAAGGCCGACGATAAGCTGGTTGCGGCGGCAGAAGAGTGCATTGCTGAACTGAACCTCAACGCCGTACGCGGCCTGATTGTGAGCGGTGATGCCTTCATCAATGGCTCCGTCGGCCTGGCAAAAATCCGTCACAACTTCCCGCAGGCTATCGCCGTTGAGATGGAAGCGACCGCGATTGCCCACGTTTGCCATAATTTCAACGTCCCGTTCGTGGTGGTCCGCGCCATCTCTGACGTGGCCGATCAGCAGTCTCATATCAGCTTCGACGAATTCCTGGTTGTCGCGGCAAAACAGTCCACCGTGATGGTGGAGAGCCTTGTGCAGAAACTGACTCGTGGCTAAACATGCCGTCAGGGCGCTGGTCGCCCTGCTTCTGATCGCACCGGCCTGGCTCTGCGCCGCGCCGCGTGTGATTACCCTCTCCCCCGCTAACACCGAACTGGCATTTGCCGCCGGTATCACCCCCGTTGGTGTAAGCAGCTTTTCCAATTACCCACCGCAGGCCGCGCATATTGAACAGGTCGCAACCTGGCAAGGGATGAACCTTGAGCGCATCGTGGCGCTTAAGCCCGATCTCGTGCTCGCCTGGCGTGGCGGCAATGCAGAGCGGCAGGTTAATCAACTGACGTCGCTTGGGATCAAAGTCATGTGGGTGGATGCCGTGAGCATTGAGCAGGTCGCGCAGGCGTTACGCGCTCTGGCGCCCTACAGCCCAACCCCGGCCAAAGCCGAGGATGCGGCAAAACAACTGCTCAGCGACTATGCGGCACTCAAAGCAAAATACGATACCCCCGTTAAACAGCGCATCTTTCTGCAGTTTGGCAGCCAGCCGCTGTTCACCACAGGGAAAGGCTCCATTCAGAATCAGGTCCTGGAAGTGTGCGGCGGAGAAAATATCTTTGCGGCCAGCCGGATACCGTGGCCTCAGGTCAGCCGGGAACAGGTTCTTGCTCGCCGACCACAGGCGATCGTTGTGGTCGGAAATGCGAGCGAGATTCCTAAAATTGAACAATTCTGGCAAAGCCAGCTAAAAATTCCGGTGATCCCTCTCACCAGCGACTGGTTTGAACGCGCCAGCCCGCGTATTATCCTCGCCGCAAAACAACTCTGTGCCGCACTGGCCGAGAGTCATTAACATAAGACCCCCTTCGAGGATTTAACGATGCTCGTTTATTGGCTGGATATTCTTGGCACAGCCGTTTTTGCTATCTCCGGCGTCCTGCTCGCCGGAAAGCTGCGCATGGATCCGTTTGGCGTGCTGGTGCTTGGCGTGGTGACCGCCGTAGGCGGTGGAACGATCCGCGATATGGCGCTGGATAATGGCCCGGTATTTTGGGTGAAAGATCCCACCGATCTGGTGGTGGCGATGGTCACCTGCCTGTTAACCATCGTGCTGGTTCGCCAGCCCCGCCGCTTACCAAAATGGATCCTCCCGGTGCTGGATGCCGTCGGGCTGGCTGTGTTTGTCGGCATTGGGGTGAATAAAGCCTTTAATGCGGGTACAGGGCCCATGGTTGCCATCTGCATGGGCGTGCTGACTGGCGTAGGCGGCGGGATTATTCGCGATATTCTGGCACGAGAAGTGCCGATGATCCTGCGTACCGAAATCTATGCTACGGCCTGCATTATTGGCGGGATTGTACACGCCACGGCGTACTATACCTTTGCGATACCGCTGGAAAACTCAGCCATGCTGGGAATGGTGGTGACGCTGGCGATACGTCTGGCGGCGATACGCTGGCATCTTAAATTGCCGACGTTCGCGCTGGATGAGAATGGAAGATAAACGCAAAACGGTAACCGCAAGGTTACCGTTTTTAATCTTTTCTCCCTCTCCCTGTGGGCTGAGGGATCCCCAGTAATATGGTCATGCCGCCATGACCATATTACTGTACTCTTTTCCCAGCTTTTTCATCTCGTTAACTATATT
>NZ_JACASJ010000056.1:0-31436 GCF_013391025.1 Enterobacter sp. SECR19-1250
CGCTCCGGATGAATATGATGATCTCATATCAGGAACTTGTTCGCACCTTCCTTAAGCATATTTGTCACATTACCTGCCGTTGCAAGCCAACAATCAGACAGCCAGGGTTTTATTAATGACAGCCATTTAGATCCGTTTTTACGCAATGCGTATATCAGCCGTGATTATCATCAGGGCCAGCAAGATAAAGCAGAATGGGGTCAGGGTATCATCGCCACCTTTGAATCAGGTTATACCGAAGGAGTGGTTGGCTTTGGCGTGGACGGCATTGCGCAGTATGGCGTGCGTCTGGACGGTGGCCGCGGTAAGAGCGGCGCAGATGGCATTGACTTCTTTAAACAGGAAGACGACGGACGCGCAAAATCCGATCTGGCGAAATTTGGCGCGACCGCCAAAATGCGCATCTCGAATACCGTACTCAGCTACGGTAATCAGCGTCCCGAGCTGCCAATCATTAACGCCGACAGCTCCCGCCTGCTGTTTGAAAGCTACACCGGCACCATGCTGACTTCTAAAGAGATCGACGGTCTGGAAATCAACGCCGGTTATTTCACCGACGAGCAGCGTAAAAGTGACGATCGCCACGACAGCGGCCTCAAGGGTTTCTCCTTCGGCGGGGCGAACTACCAGTTCAATGACCAGTTCAGCGGCGCGCTGTACGCCTCCCATAATGAAGAGGTGATGAACAAGCAATATCTGGGCATGAATTTCAAACAGCCGTTCAGCACTGGCCAGCAGCTGGTACTCGATTTTAACGGCTACAACTCGCGTCTGGATCAGGGCTACGCAGACAGCCTCGACACGGGCCGCAGCAACACCATCTGGAGCCTGGCGGCGAGCTACATCTGGGATATCCATACGTTCAAAGTGGCGTACCAGCAGAGCAGCGGAAGCACCGGCTACAACTATGGCGGCTACCGCGACCAGGGCGGTGTTGGTGACGGCGGCAACACCATCTGGCTGGCGAACTCCTACTGGTCTGATTTTAATGGTGAAGACGAACGTTCATGGCAGGCGTCTTACGGGCTGGACTTTGGCGGTCTCGGTTTGCCGGGTCTGAGCTGGACCACCGCCTACGTGCGTGGCGACAACATTAAAACCGCTGAAACCAGTAACGGCAAAGAGCATGAATGGTTTAACCAGATCCAGTATCAGGTGCAGGACGGCCCGGCGAAAGATCTGAAGCTGAAACTGCGTTATTCCGTACTGCGCGTCTCCAGCAACGCCAGCGATTACAACGTGGGCGGGGATGAGATCCGCGCTTACGTGGAATACCCGTTTAACGTGTTCTGAGTTTGTCCCCTCACCCTACCCCTCTCCCAAAGGGAGAGGGCCGGGGTGAGGGAAAAACAGCTAGTAAAGCGTCTTCTGCGGCGGCCCGGCAAACTTCAGCGCGCCAATTTGTCCCATCCGCACTTCCACTACCGACGGTCCCGGCATCGCCAGCGCTTCCGTCATCACCGCATCAAAATCCTCTGCCCGCTCAACGCTCCATGCCTGCAGGCCAATCGCCTGTGCCAACAGGGTAAAGTCCGGCGTATGCAGCTCGTTATAGTACTGACGGCCACCGAAATATTTGTCCTGTATACCGCGCATCACGCCGTAGCCGCCGTCATTCATGATAAGCAACGTCACGTTGGCCTTCTCCTGCGCCAGTGTCGCCAGTTCGCCCAGATTCAGGCTCAGACCGCCGTCCCCCACCAACCCCACCACTTTGCGCTGTGGGTTGGCAATCGCGGTGCCAATCGCCATCGGCAGGCCCATGCCAATTGCCCCGGCCAGAGAGTGAATATTCATCAGCGGCCCCCTGGCGCGGAACAGTCGGCTGCCCCACAGGCTGCCGGAAACGGTAATATCGCGCACCAGCAGACCATCTTCAGGTAGCGCTTTCTCTATGGCATCGTTGAGTTGCGCATAGACGCCGCACTGTTCACGCAGCCCATGTTCTGCCTGTGTCACCGCCTCCTTAACCAGACCATCCCACTGAGCATTCCCCCATTCACGCCCCTGTGCTTTTTCAGCCAGCGCGCTCAGCAACGCTGAGCAGTCGGCTACCAGCGTGTTATCCATCAGATAGTTACGGCTTGCCGCCGCCGGGTCGATATCGATCTGTACGCGCGGAGAAGGCAGTTCGAGCGTCCATGAACGGGTCTCATTGCTGCGCAGACGTGAACCGGCGATCAGCGTAAAGTCACACTGCGCGATCAGCGCTTCAACCGATGGCGAATTGTGGAATGCCCGCAGGCTGGCGCGATGGCTGTCCGGCAGCACGCCGCGCGCGTGAGTACTGGAGATCACGGTGATACCTGCATCCGCCAGCTTTTTCACCGCGTCCGCGCAGCCCAGCGCACCGCCGCCCAGCCACAGCAGCGGCTGTTTCGCCTGCTTCAGTTGCGCCCAAAGCGCATTAACACTCCCGGCATCTACCGGCGAAACCGACGCCGGTTTCACCGATGCGGTCACCAGCGACAGCGGAATTTTCGCCCCCTGAATATCAATCGGGATCTCCACGGAGACCGGCCCGCACGGCGGCGTCTGCGCCTCCTGAATCGCTTTATGCAAAATCGCTATCGCCTGACTGGCATTGCTGATGCGATACGCCCGTTTTGAGCTGGCCTTCAGGAAAGTCAGCTGGTCGCGGGTTTCATGGATAAACCCGGTGTCGGCATCCAGCCAGGCTTTTTCTACCTGCCCGGTCAGGTGCAGCAGCGGCGTGCAGGCGTTCATCGCCTCCACCAGCGCGCCTACGGCGTTACCCGCGCCCGCGCCGGTGCTGGTCAGCGCCACGCCAAGGCCGGAAAAACGTCCGTGGGCATCAGCCATGGTGACAGACCCCGCTTCGCCGCGTGCCGGTACAAAGCGGATGTTGCCGCGCTGCCCTACTGCATCCGCGATGGGCAGGTTGTGAATAGAGATGACGCCGTAGATGGCCTCAACCTGATACTGCTCCAGCGTTCTGGCGATGGCGTCGCCGACGGTTATCATTTCGCTCATTGCTCACCCTTTCTCAGTCGCACCAGTGGTTGACGCTGTTACCCGTCGCCAGATAAATGCTCTTTTGCTGCATCCAGGCTTTCAGCCCCTGAATGCCCTTCTCGCGGCCCAGACCGCTCTCTTTAAAGCCCCCGAACGGGGTCGAAATCGCAAACACTTTGTAGGTGTTGATCCACACCGTGCCGGCCTCAAGCTGCTCACTTAAGCGCAGTGCGCGCCCGGTATCGCGTGTCCAGATCCCGGCGGCCAGGCCGTAAACCGAGTCGTTGGCCTCGCGGATAAGCGAGGTTTCATCGCGAAACGGCATCGCCACCAGCACCGGGCCAAAGATCTCCTCCTGGCAGACACGGGCGCTGTTGCTCAGCCCTTCGATAATCGTTGGCAGGAAGAAGCTGCCGCTTGCCAGCGTGGGATCGGCCGGGATCTCTCCACCGCACAGCACGCGGCCCCCTTCACGCTTTGCCAGCTCAACGTACGCCTGTACGCTCTGACGATGTTTTTCATTGATCAGCGGCCCAACGTGGACACCGTCGGTAAACGGATGTCCGACGCGCAGACCGCGGGTTAACTCCAGCAGCCGCGCCATCAGCGGGGCGTAAAGGCTCTCGTGGATAAACAGCCGTGAACCGGCGATGCACGCCTGCCCCGCCGAGCTGAAAATGCCGTAGCAGATCCCGCGCGCGGCCTGCTCGATATCCGCATCCTCCAGCACGATAGTCGGCGATTTTCCGCCCAACTCCAGCGATGCCGGGATCAGTTTTTCCGCCGCCACGTGGGCCAGGTGACGGCCCGTGGTGGTACCGCCGGTAAAGGAAATTTTGCGTACCTTAGGGTGGCGTGCCAGCGCGTCGCCAATCACCGAGCCTTTGCCCGGTAGCACGCTCAGCAGCCCGGCGGGCAGCCCGGCCTGTTCAAATATCCGCGCCAGCTCCAGCGCCATCAGCGGCGTGGCTTCGGCGGGCTTGAGGATCACCGCGTTACCCGCGGCAATGGCCGGAGCGACCTTCTGCATCTCGCTGGCAATCGGCGAGTTCCACGGCGTGATGGCCGCCACCACGCCGAGCGGCTCATAGCGGCTCAGGGTCAGTAAATCCGGCTGGCGCGGCGTCGGAAGTTCCCCTTCCAGCAGCTCGCAGGCGGCGGCAAAGTAGCGCGCCGTTCCCGCCGCGCTTATTACCAGCCCGCGGGCCTCCGCCAGCGGCTTGCCGTTATCGCGGCTCTGCATCTGCGCCAGCTCGTCGACGCGGGATTCAATGAGATCTGCCACCTTGTGCAGGATCCTCGCCCGTGTATGCGGCAGGCTGTGGCGCCAGGCGGGATCGCGCCACGCGCGCTCGCCGGCCTCGATCGCGTCATGCAGATCGTCGGGACTGGCCGCATTCAACGTCGCGTTGATCGACCCGTCTGCCGGGAAATAGCTCTGCATCGGGTTGCCGCCACCGTGTCGCCACTGGCCGCCGATAAATATCTTCAGATCGTCCATCGTCACTCCTCAGCTCATGGCCAGCTCGCGGCAGGCGCGTACCGCGCTGAGTGCCGCCAGGGTGGAGGTTTTCGGGTTAGAGGCAAGCGGCAGGCCGCTTAGCTCCAGATGGAATTCACCAAACGCGCCTTCAACGTGCAGCGTGTGGGTGTTACGTTTCGTTGACGGGTCGACCATCAGCTGTACGCGCGTGTCGTCCATTCCCACGCCGCCGAGTGCCACGGTGGCCGCCACGTTGGCGTTGGCCGGAAACAGTCGTGCCGCCTCGCGGGCGCTGCCTTCAAAAAAGACCTGCGCAGCAGTTACCGAATTAAGATCGATAAGCTGCTCGGCATAGCTGCCGCGCCAGCTGGCCGGGCTTTTACGCGACTGGTAGGTCACGCGCGCCAGCCCGCCCTCTTTTGCCGCCGCCAGCCCGTCGATACCGGCTACCGCCCCGGAGAGCAACGTCAGTCTGCCGCCGGCGTTGAGCAGGCGCTGTTCGAGCGCGCTGTCCGCCAGTGCACCGGTCGAAATAACCGCCAGATGCCAGCCGCGACGTAAAATGTCCTCACCGTACTGCGCTACCGCCTGCTGGCTGGCGCACTCCAGCACCAGGTCGGGCGTTTGCGCGCATTCCAGCGGTGAGGTCAATGCCACTACCGCATCACCAAGCTGCGCGTGAATCGCCGCATGATGGGCCTCGCGCGCCACAATCCAGCCGATAGCCACGCCAGCGGGCAGGCGCTCAATCACCGCCTGCGCCATGGCGCCAAAACCAATCAACATAATCTTTTTCATGATGTGTCCTTACAGATGGCGGCAAAAGCCGCCGGAAACGTCCAGTGCCGCACCGGTGGTAAACGAAGCCAGCGGCGAGGCGAGGAACAGCAGCGCCTGCGCGGGTTCCTGCGGCTTGCCGAGACGCGCCATCGGAATACCGCGTTTGCGGGCGATCTCCGCCGTCCACTCCGGCCAGCTCTGGCTTTTGTCTGTCCGGTTTTCAAAGCGACGCTGCCACTGCCCGGACTCCACCATGCCAAGCAATATCGAATTCACGCGGATGCCTTTGCCCACCAGCTCTTTTGAGAGCGTCAGCGTCATATTCAACAGCGCAGCGCGGGCGGCTGAGGTGGCAATCATGTGCTCCTCCGGCTGCAGCGCCAGCAGGGAGTTCACGCAGGTGATGGAAGCGATGTTGGACTGCTCCAGCAAAGGCTGAAACGCCTGCACCGGGTTGATCACGCCAAACAGTTTGAGTTCAGCTTCATGCAGCCACGCCTCGCGCGGGGTGTCATGAAAGTGCGCCACGTATCCTTGCCCGGCGTTGTTGATCAGCATGTCCACGGCACCAAAGCGCACCTGAACGGCATCCGCGAAGGCCTGCATCTCGTCAGCGTTCAGCACGTCGCAGCGATAAGAGAAAACCTCCCCGTCGGGGTATTCGTTATGCAGCGCGGCATGGGCGCTGGCGAGGCGATCCGGATCGCGGCCACAGAAGGCCACTTTTGCCCCCTCGCCCAGCAGCAGGCGTAGCGTTTCAAAGCCAATACCAGAAGAACCGCCGGTGACGACCGCTACGCGTCCGTCAATTTGTGCATTCATCGCGCACCTCTTCGTTAATACGTAAAAGCTGTTGGTTAAAAAACGCGTCGTTATCGAGATAGCTGGCATGTCCCGCCTGGGCAATAGCGATAAACGGCATGCCGTAGCGCAGCGCCAGCCCCTGCACCAGCTCGGGTTGCGTGATCGCATCCTGCTCGCCGCACCACACTTCAAAGTTGCCTGAATAGCGCTTCAGCCAGCCATGAATATCGTCGTGCGCCAGCATCCACGCGGCGGCGAGGTAGCCCTCGGGGCGAAGCCTGCGCATGCCCGCTGCCACGGTGGCGATATCCGCTTCACGCGCGCCGGGACGCAGCAGTTTTGCGGCGCGGGTCTGCGCGAGGATTTCGCCGCCGAGTGCCATCTGCTGCTCGCGACTGCGCCAGACCTGCTCGCGCTGCTCCGGCGCGGCCTGGCCGTAACCTTGCGCGGCGTCCGCCAGCACCAGATGCAGCACACGATCCGGATATTTCGCCGCAAAGGCGCTGGCAACCAGTGCCCCGAGTGAATGGCCCACCAGCACCGCCTGCCACACGCCAGCCCGGTCAAGCATCGCCGCCAGCGCATCGGCGTAATCCCCCGCGTTCGCCCGTTCCGCGGCCAGCATCGGGCTTTCGCCATAACCGGGCATGTCCCACGCCAGCACGCGAAAACCGTTCAGCGCCATCTGCTTGTGCCAGGAGGCTGCGCCAGAGCTGATCCCGTGCAGCAGCATCAGCGGAATGCCGCTTCCCTGTTCACGAAAACCCGTCATCATGCCCCCTTAGTTCCGCTTCACTTTCGAGAGCGGATGGTCCGCCGGGTAGGTCGGAATTTCCGGCTTGTTGGTGCCCAGCATGACGCACATCAGCGCCTCTTCTTCGCCGTGGTTAAACAGCCCACGATAGATCCCCGGCGGCACGGAGATCAGGTCACGCTCGCGCAGCACGGTTTCGGTGTAGTTATCGCCGTCCTGGATCATCAGCGTGATCTGCCCTTTGAGCATGAAGAACACCTCTTCCACATCGTCGTGCAGGTGCAGCGGCCCTTCGCACTTCGACGGCAGTACCATGGTGGAAAAGGTAAAATGCTCCGCCTGTACGGTGTTGGTGTCGCTCGCCACGCCGGTAGCGCCGGTGCCGATATAGCGCATCTGCGCGCGGCGGTATTTCGGGTCAAAATCGGCCTGGAACTTCAGCGCGTTCCAGTCGTATTTACGGCCCTCAAAGCGCGCAATACGGGACTCGACCCACTCTTCCATCGTCAGGTGGTCAGGTTTGATGCCAGATGGGTTGGTTACGGTTGAATCAGTCATGACACTCTCCTCAGTAACGTCTCAGCAGCGGCAGTAACAGGACGCAGCCCACCGCCGCCATCACCGCCAGAAAAATCAGCCCGGAATCCATGCTGTGGGTGAAGGCGATAAGCGCGCCCATCACCGCTGGCGACAGCGCGCCCGCAAAGTTTCCCAGCCCGTTGAAAATGCCGCCCGCCGTGGCGCTCACCCTTGGATGGGTGGCCTTTGCCAGCAGGGCGAAAATGTTGGGTGCCCCGGTGCCCCACATGAATGTGCTGAAGCTCATCGCCGCAATGATGGTCAGCGGGGTATCGAGGTGCATTACGGCCGTGAGCCCGACAGCGGCCCCCGCCATGGAGATAAAGCAGGCCGCCGCGCGCTTATCGACCCGGTCAGAGAGCCATGCGCCAATCACTTCCCCCGCCAGCATGGCGATGAATGGCATCGACGACAGCCAGCCCGCATGTTCCAGGTGAATGCCCTTCCCCTTGATCAGGTAGCCCGGCAGCCAGCCGTTAATGCCCCACAGGTAGGTCAGGAAAGCGATGTTAAAGATGCAGATGATCCAGAAGTGCGGGCTGACAAACAGCTCGCGCCGTGCGGCACGCCGTTCGTCCCGGGAGGTCTGTGACGTACCGCTTTTCGCCTCCAGACGGATCCCGCGCAGACCGACGCGCACGAAGATCAGCACCGGTACGGTCAGCATCGCCATCACGAAGAAGGTGCTCTGCCAGCCGAAGGTGTTCAGCAGCCAGAGTGAGAGCGGGAAGCCAATCGCCGCCCCTACCGGCGTGCCCAGCAGCCAGAGCATGGTGGCGCGCGCCTGCAGATGCTGTGGGAAGTTGTGGCGCACAATGGCGAAGGCCAGCGGGAACAGCGGCCCCTCCGCCACGCCCAGCAGAATGCGCAGCACGATCATCAGCGTGTAGTTATGGGTAAAGCCCATCGCCACCATCAGCACGCACCACACCACCATCATCCCGGTGAGCAGGCGCAGCGGGGCGATTTTGTCCCCCAGCCCACTGAGAAAGACCGATGAAAAGCCATAGCTCAACAGGAAGGCGCTCATCAGAATGCCGAGGCGCGTGGTGTCAAAATCGATCCCCATCGCCTGCTGGAAATGGCCGTCAGAAAACAGCGCGGCAATGCTGATTTTGTCGAAAAACGCCAGCAGCACGCAGGCCAGCAGCGACAGCGGGATGGCCCAGCGCACCGCTTTTTCAGGCGTGCGGGTCCCCTCACCGCTCGCCTCAACGGGCGCGGTGTTGGTCTCTAATGTGGTCATGTCTCCCCCTACGGGTGCGGGTTAGCTATCGCAATGACATCAGTGAAAAAGTCGGGTCGGCGAGCGGCACATCTGATAAATCCCGCCCGGCCGCCATCCAGCGCTTCGCCAGCTTGACGGTGCGCGCATCGTTGAACGCCACCAGCTGCGTCAGGCGCCCGTTTTCGTCCAGCGAGAAGTACAGCGCGTCTTCACGCACTATGGTGCGGCTGCCCGGCTGCGGAATGCCGAGGATCTGAATGTTGTGCTGGTATTGATCCGACCATAGCCACGGCGCGTCGTCATAGCCTGCCGCATCGGGGTTAAGCATCGCTTTTGCCGCCGCCACCGCCTGATTCTGGGCGAAGGCCCAGGACTGAATACACAGGCCGTAATGATGATGCTGTGCCACATCCCCGGCAGCGAAGATGGACGGATCCGACGTGCGGCCCTGCGCATCCACCACGATCCCGCGTTCGGTTTGCAGCCCCGCGTCGCGCGCCAGTTCCAGATTGAGATCGACGCCGATCCCTACCACCACCGCATCAAAGGTTTCACGTTTGCCATCACAGTGAATGACCGGCAGACCGTTATCGTCCTCCAGCTCCAGCGCGCCGCAGCCGGTTCGGATCTCCACGTCCTGCTCACGGTGAATGGTCTCTAAGCGCTGCGATACCTCGCCGCTCACCGAGCGCATGCACAGCGCAGGCTGCTGCTCGAACAGGGTGACAGCGACGCCGCTTTTGCGCGCAGAAGCGGCAATCTCCAGGCCTATCCAGCCGCCGCCCACAATCGCCAGCTTTTGACTTTCCACAAGCCGACGTTTCAGGCGCTGTGCGTCCTGTCAGTGGCGCAGGGTGTAGACCTGCGGATGCACAGCCCATGCCTCGCCCGGCAGGCGCGCGCGCCCTCCGGTGGCAATTAAAAGTATGTTGTAACTAAGATGTTCGCCGTTGCTCAAACGCACCGTTTTTGCGTTGCGGTCAATCTGCTCCGCGCGCAGCGGACGGTACCAGGTCAGATTCAGCGCCTGCTGAGCCTCTTCAGTAAAGAGTCGCGGAAGCGTCGCGTCCGTCTCCAGCAGAGCCGCCTTCGACAGCGGCGGACGTTCATAGAAATCCCACGCCTCTTCCGCCACCACGCAGATCTCACCGTCAAAGCCTTCGTCACGCAGGGTTTTCGCCGCCCAGCCTCCCGCCTGACCGCCACCAATAATGACAATGCGCGACGTCATACCGCCTCCGGTTTTTTCTGCTGGCGGCGCGTGTCGTGATCGATCCCGCCTTCCACCGCCCACTCGGTAAAGGAGACCAGCGAATGCTCCAGCTCGCGCGGCTGCCAGTTTTCCGTCAGGTAGTCGTCATTGGTGTAATACTCGAACGCCCCGCCGGTCGGGCTGTTGACGTACCAGAAGTAGGCTGACGACACCGGATGGCGGCCGGGTCCGATAAACGTGCTCCAGGCGTTTTTGTTCATCGCAATCCCGCCGCCGATCACTTCGTGAATATCGCGCACGGTAAAGGCCACGTGGTTCAGGCCGCGCTTGCGGTTCGGCAGCTGCAGCAGGAACAGGTTGTGATGACCCCCGCGCACGCCGCAGCGCAGAAACACGGCGCGGTTGATGTAGCGGTCAGAGACCTGGAAGCCGAGCACCTCGCGGTAAAATGTCTCCACCGCCGCGAGCTCCTCCACGAAGAACACCACGTGCCCCACGTTAATGGGCTGGGCGCGATCGTAAACCGGGCTGGGGGTGTCGATACGGCGAGCGTCGCCCCACTGGTTGATCGGCTCAACATTCAGTTCCACGTCGCTCTGCTGGCTGACCTGCACACGCAGCGTCATGCCGTTCGGGTCAAGACACTCCAGGGCATCACCCACTTCGCGAAAGCCGGGCTGCTGCGCAAGCTTCGGGCGCAGCGCATCCAGATCTGACTGTGCGGCAACCGCCCATGTCATGCGGCGCAGGGTGTTGCCCGCTTCAAACGCCGGGGGCAGGTCGGGGCTGTCGATCGGGTTAAGTTCCACGCGCGCGCCGCTCAGGGTGGTAAAACGCTGGCCGCTGGCATCGCCCGTCAGGCCAAAATCACGCATAAATTTGGCGCAGTGCGTCAGGTCTTCAACGCCAAATTCCAGCTTTTCAATTCCGGTTACACTCATCGTTCGTTGCCTCATCTGGCCCAAATTGGGCGTAAAACATGCCCGACGCAGCAAAGCGCCTGACGTTAACTCACTGATTTAACTGGCCTGTGATAAATACCCTAAGAAGCCAGAAATTTTGTCCGCCGCCAGACGAACCTCGTTTTGCAGTCGCTCGCGGTCGGCTTGTGGGATCTCTTCCGACGGCACCAGAATGCTCACTACCGCCGCCACGCGATGGCTTCGGTCAAACACCGGATAAACGATGGAGGAGATACCGTGGCGAAAGAAGGATTCACCGATCACGTATCCGCGGGCTTTGTCCTGCTGCACCATCTGCCACAGGGCTTCACGGTCGTGAAGCTGACCCGGTGTGTTGCCCGGCAGGCGCTCCTGCGGGAACAGCTGTTCGAAATCGGCGCGGGAAATATCGGTCAACAGCATGCGGCCAAGCGAGGTGCAGTGCACCGGCAAACGGGTACCAATGCTGACCTGGTTGATGCGTGACCCGGCGGCGCTGACGCGGGCGATGTAGATGATGTCGCGCCCGTCGCGGATCGCCAGATGGCTGCTGCACTGGCTTACGTCGCGCAGCTGTTCAATCACCGGCTGACCCACCTGCGCCACATCCAGCGAGGCGATGTACTCAAAACCCAGACGCAGCACGTTCATGCCGAGCGAGAAGGTATTGGTACGGGTGTTGCGCTCCAGAAAGCCCATATACTCCAGGGTCTGCACCACGCGGTAGGCGGTGGCCTTCGGCATATCCACCAGCCGGTGCAGCTCGGCAAAGGTCAGTTCGCGATGCTGCTCGCCAAAGGCTAACAGCAGCTGCAGGCCACGCTCCAGCCCCGGTACCAGATACTTCACTTCCTGATCGTTTGCCATCATCGCCCTACCTTAGTTAAAGACAAAACCGCCGTTGACCGGGATCAGCTGCCCGGTGATAAACCGCGACAGATCGCTTAACAGCCAGACCACGCTGCCGGTGACATCTTCCGGCTGCTGTGCCCCTGTTAACGCCCGGCCGTTTTCGTAGAGTTGGTGTCGTTCGGCGGGAACATATTCCGTTGCCTCGACGCGGGTCAGCCCCGGCGCGATGGCGTTGATTCGAATACGCTTTTCACCAAGCTCGCGCGCCATTGAGCGGGTCATGGCAATCACGGCCCCTTTGCTGGCCACGTAGGCCATCAGGCGCGGCGCACCCCAAAGTGCTGTGTCGGACGCCACGTTCACGATCCCTGCGCCATCGCGCAGCAGCGGCACGGCGGCGCGCGTCACCAGCCAGGTGCCTTTGACGTTGACGCGCATTACCCGGTCCCACAGATCCGGGTCGTAATCGAGCATGTTTTTGCCGCCCACGCCGGTCGCCATCGCCGCGTTATTTACCAGTCCGTCAATCTGCCCCTGCTCGCCAATCGCATTGAACACCTGCTCAATGGAAGCCGGATCGGCGAGATCGATAACGTGCGATTCGATCGTAAAACCCTGTGCCCGCAGAGCGTGTGCGCTTTCGGCCAGCTCGCCTTCAAGAATGTCGCACATCACCACCGCGGCACCCTGCTCCGCGCAGGCGCTGGCGAAGTGATAGCCCAGCCCGCGCGCGGCGCCGGTCACCACAATGCGTTTTCCGCTCAGCAGCGCATTCATCAGGCCGCTCCCTGCTGCGCTTCACGCATCGCCAGTTGCTCTTTAGCGGCCTTTTGCATCATGCGGCGCAGGCGCGAGAGGCCGACATCGTGCTGGTACAGGTATTCGTGGTCGCGGGCGTTTGGCGCCAGGCTTTCCAGCACCACGCGGTCCTGCTCCAGCACCTCCCAGTGCAGCTTTTCCAGGCGGTTGCGGTACATGAAGCGCCACATATCGCGCTGCCAGCCCTGTACGCGGCGGATACGCCAGAAGAAGACGCGGCAGTTGTCGTTATCTTCCGGCACCACCATGCCAACGATGAAGAAGTGGCCACCCGGTCCGAAACGCTTCTTATAGGGAATGGAGAGTCGCATCCAGCAGGTGCCGCTATTGCCCAGCTCCACCCAGTCGAAGTTAACGCCGCTCTGCCCTTTTTTCTCGAAGATAAAGCCGGTCTTCGTCGGCTGCAGGACCATGTCGGCCTTGCGATCCCCTTCCGCCATCGAGTGCGAGGAGGAGTGGAGATACGTACCGTGCATCGGATCCATCACGTTTTCCAGCGCGTACTGGTAGTTACATTTCCAGGCTGCGGTGCAGAGGAAGTTGCTGAAATGTTCCGTGTCGGCGAGTTCATCCGGGAAGGTCAGCTCGTCCGGCTGCTGATCGGCGGTGACGCCAAACCACAGGAAGATGGCACCGTGCGCCTCCTGCACCTGATAGCTGCGCACGCACTGCTGGCCGACCAGCGGACATTTGTCCACGGCGGGCACGTCTTTCACTTCACCGTTTCCCGCCACTTCCACGCCGTGATACCAGCAGGCGATGCGGTCGCCGAGGTTCCAGCCCATCGACAGACGCGCGCCGCGGTGCGGACAGCGGTCTTCCAGCGCCTGCACCTGACCATCTTTATTGCGCCAGACCACAATCTGTTCGCCCAGACGAGTAATGCCCACGGGCGCAGACTGCACTTCCCAGCTCGCCAGCACCGGATACCAGAGGCCACGCAGACCTTTATCGAGATAGTTTTGTACGGTAGTTGTCATCGCGTCGTCCTCAGTAGCCGTTAACCTGTAAGAATGCCTGGAAGCTGGCGTCGCTCCACGGCTCGCCCTGCTGGTCATGCATGCGCACCGCGTTCAGCCCGTTGACCAGCTCCGGCAAGGTTTCAACGCCCTGCTCAAAGAGATCTTCCAGCGTGGCGATAAGGCTCATTTCCCAGTTTTCCGGCACCCGGCTGCGGGTCTGCCAGATCAGGTTCTGATACTCACCCGGTTTATGAATGGCGCCGTTCCCGCCCTCTGCCGGGGGCGTAAACTGGCGGCTTTCGGGCAGCGCCGGGTTGAAGTTCAGGATGTCGCTCATGCCACGGTCTCCTCGACAAAAGTAATCTGGATTTGGTTTTCAAATACCCGAACCGGGTAGCGGTTGAGGTTTCGGCCTCCGGGGCCTTGCAGGCACTGGCCGGTTTTGACGTCGAACACCGCCTCGTGCAGCGGGCATTCCACTTTGCCGTCCTCGACAAAGCCCTGACTCAGCAGCGCATAGGCGTGCGGGCATACGTCTTCCAGCGCGTAATATTCGCCGTCGATTAAATAAACGCCGATCTCTTTACCTTCAACGTTGCCGCTAAAAGGGAAATCTTCCTGTACTTGTTCTGCGTCACATACGCCTATCCAGCTCATCACGATCCTCCAGGCTTTTGTTTCATATATGAAACTCTGTTTCTTATTTAATACGGTCAATATAAAAGCGATGAATGTTTCGTCAAGCGTCAATGTGACGAATTTGTTAATCAATCGACAATTAATAAGCTAAGTGTGCAAGGGATCACGAAAAAATGCAGCGATATGAAATTTTCATTATTAAGGCGTGAATGAATACGTTTTAGTGATGAACTCAAAGCGCAAATAAAAAATATTGACTTCTTTTCTTTTTCTTCCTTAAAAATAAACAACTGAAAAAGCACCGTGTTTCACCCATGAAATACATTTAAAAACACATCTTTAAAAACAATAAGTTTCACTGGTGAACCATTTTACATCCGTGACAATCACATTGATAAAAATATAAATGCGAGAACGCATAAGGCGGGCAATATGACGGCAAGATGGCAAGGCACAATTGCACTGTTATTTCTCATTATTATTTCCTACATTGACCGGGTAAATATCTCGGTGATGATTTTAAACCCGGAATTTGCCGAACATTTTCAGTTAAATGAAAACAGAATGTTACAAGGAATGTTAATGACCTGTTTTCTTCTGGGTTATGGATTATCGGCTTTATTATTAACACCGGTTATCGAAAGCAAACTGCATTATCGACATGGATTATTAAGCAGCATTGCGATTTGGGCTCTGGTCTGCGCCATTTCTCCCTTACTTGGATCGCTAATGGGAATGCTCATCGCCCGTGTGATTCTGGGGATCGCTGAGGGACCGCTCTTTTCACTGAAAACCCGCTTTATCAGCGATAACTTTCGTGCGGAAGAGGTTGGCAAACCCAACGCCGTGACCGCACTGGGCGTCTCACTCGGTCTGGCCGTGGGCTTTCCGCTGGTGACCTGGCTGATGGCCCATCTGGGCTGGGCCGGATCGTTTTATGCGCTGGCGGCAATCAACCTCGTGCTCGGTGGCGGCCTGATCTGGCGTTTCCTGCCGGCACCGCGCGGTACAGTAAAAATGCACAAACGGGGGCTCGCAGAGACAGTGATGCTTGCGTGGCAAACCCCGCTGTTGGGCTGGATCCTGCTGGTTGAAATCGCCACGCTGAGCTATCTCTGGGGGAGCAGCGCCTGGCTCCCGGCGTGGCTACGCGACGAACATCACTTCTCGCTGCACGCCACGGGCATGCTCGCGGCCATCCCCTTCCTGTTGAGCCTGGGCTCAAAATTCCTTGGCGGGGTACTGCTCGATAAAATGCGACCGGAACAGGCACCGCTGCTGTTTGTCGCGGGCGGGGCGCTGACGGCGTTATCCGTGATCGCGCTGATGCTCAGCCATCAGCCTGCCTGGCTGGCGCTGTTTATGCTGTCGGCTAACGTCTTCTGGGGACTTCAGGGCGCGGCCATTCCGGCGGTGATCCAACATCACGCCGCGCGGGAGACGGTGGGGAGCGCGTACGGCATCATTAATGGGATCGGCAATCTCTGCGCCGCCTTTATTCCGCTGCTGATGGGGATGGTGATGAGATCGGTGGGGTCGGTCAGCTCTGGCTTTTCCGTGCTGGTGGTGTCGCAGATTATCACCCTGCTGGCGGGGGGAATGTTGCTGCTGCGCATGCGTCGCGCAGCAGCAATCAGCGCGTAAGGATTATTCGCCTTTTTTCGCAGCCTGGATATAGAGCATTTCCAGTGCCAGGGTCGCCGCGGCCAGCGCGGTGATCTCGGACTGGTCATAGGCAGGCGCCACTTCCACCACATCCATCCCGACAATGTTCAGATCCTTCAGGCCGCGCACCAGTTTGATGGCGCGGTCTGAGGTCAGCCCGCCGATCACCGGCGTACCGGTGCCCGGCGCAAACGCCGGATCCAGACAGTCGATGTCGAAGGTCAGGTACACCGGCATATCACCGACGATCTGCTTAACCTGCGCGATGATGTCATCCACGCCGCGATCGTTCACCTGACAGGCGTCCAGCACGGTGAAGCCGTTGTCTTTGTCAAACTCGGTACGGATACCGATCTGCACGGAGTGGTTAGGATCGATCAGACCTTCATTCGGCGCGGTGTAGAACATGGTGCCGTGGTCGAATTCGCAGCCGTTCGCGTAGGTGTCGGTATGCGCATCGAAGTGCACCAGCGCCATTTTACCGAAGTGCTTCGCGTGGGCGCGCAGCAGCGGCAGGGTCACGAAGTGGTCGCCACCGAAGGAGAGCATGCGTTTACCGGCAGCCAGCAGTTTCTCGGCGTGGGCCTGCAGCTTTTCGCTCATTTCACGCGCGTCACCGAAGGCGTACACCAGGTCACCGCAGTCCACCACGTTCAGGCGTTCGCGCATGTCGAAGTTCCACGGGAAGCGGTTATGCTCCCAGGCCAGGTTGGTGGAAACCTGACGGATCGCCGCCGGGCCGTGACGACCGCCCGCACGGCCTGATGTGGCCATATCAAACGGCACGCCGGTGATCACCCAGTCAGCATCGCTGTCGTACGGCTGGAAGTTCATCGGAAGGCGTAAAAAACCAAACGCGTTAGATACCAGAGAGTTGTCGTACTGATGACCTAAAGTGCTCATGTCCTGACCTCTTTTAAAGTCGATGCGTTAAAAACAGATGAAAAAAAATCCCCTCCGCGTCGTTAAACCCGACGAGGAAGGGATTGATTCGTAAATCGCTTATTGGGGCGAATTATCGCCGTTAATTCATACGGGTTCAAGTGAGTATAGGGCATTGTGCGGCCTTTGCCCCTCACCCCGGCCCTCTCCCACAGGGAGAGGGAGGTTTGCCTTATTCGTCTTCCAGGTAGGTGTACCCGTACAGACCCGCTTCAAACTCTTCCAGGAACTGCTGCTGCAGCGCGTCATCCAGACCGGTGTTTTTCACCTGATCGCGGAATTGCGTCAGCAGGGTTTTCGGATCCAGCTGCACGTATTCCAGCATGTCCGCCACGGTGTCACCTTCGTCAGACAGCTCCACTTCCACGCTGCCGTCAGGGAAGACAAACACGTCAACCGCTTCGGTATCACCGAACAGGTTATGCATGTTGCCAAGGATCTCTTGATACGCGCCGACCATAAAGAAGCCCAGCATTGGCGGGTTCTCCGGGTCGTATTCCGGCATTGGCATGGTCGTTGCGATACCGTCGCCGTCAACATAGTGGTCGATGGCACCGTCGGAGTCACAAGTGATGTCCAGCAGCACCGCACGACGTTCCGGGGCGTGGTTCAGCCCTTCCAGCGGCAGAACCGGGAACAGCTGATCGATACCCCAGGCATCCGGCATCGACTGGAACAGCGAGAAGTTGACGTAAATCTTGTCCGCCATACGTTCCTGCAATTCGTCGATAATCGGACGGTGCGCACGGTTGCTCGGGTCCAGCTGTTTCTGCACTTCATGGCACATGTTCAGATAAAGCTGCTCGGCCCACGCGCGCTCCTGCAGGCTAAAGGTGCCTGAAGAGTAGCCGACGTGAATATCATGCAGGTCCATCTGGCTATCGTGCAGCCATTCGCGCAGTGAACGGCGCGTGCCCGGCTCGTGCATCTCCTGCCAGGTTTCCCACATGCTTTGCAGCGAACGCGGGGCATCGTCTTGCGGAGGCGTCGCTTCGGTGATTTCGCTGCGCTCAACGCCGATGATGTTAGAGACCAGCACCGTATGGTGCGCGGTCACCGCGCGGCCAGACTCGGTGATCACCGTCGGGTGCGGCAGGCCGTGCTCTTCACAGGCATCGCCAATCGCCCAGATAATGTTGTTCGCGTATTCGTTCAGGCCGTAGTTCACGGAGCAGTCGGACTGCGAGCGGGTACCTTCATAGTCCACGCCCAGGCCGCCACCCACGTCAAAGCACTGAATATTGACGCCGAGCTTGTGCAGCTCAACGTAGAAACGCGCTGACTCACGCACGCCGGTGGCGATATCACGAATGTTAGCCATCTGCGAACCGAGGTGGAAGTGCAGCAGTTGAATGCTGTCCAGACGACCGCGCTCGCGCAGAATTTCCACCAGTTGCAGTACCTGGTTTGCCGCCAGACCGAATTTAGATTTTTCGCCGCCAGAGGACTGCCATTTACCGGAACCCTGCGAGGCCAAACGCGCACGCACGCCAAGACGTGGCACCACGTTCAGGCGCTCGGCTTCTTCCAGTACGATGGCGATTTCTGTCATCTTCTCGATAACCAGATAGACCTTATGGCCCATCTTCTCGCCAATCAGCGCCAGACGAATGTATTCACGGTCTTTATAGCCGTTACAGACGATCACTGAACGGGTCATGCCCGCATGCGCCAGTACGGCCATCAGCTCTGCTTTTGAACCCGCTTCCAGGCCCAGCGGTTCGCCGGAGTGGATCAGGGATTCAATGACGCGGCGGTGCTGGTTCACTTTGATGGGGTAAACCAGGAAGTAGTCGCCTTTGTAACCGTAAGATTCACGCGCACGCTTGAACGCGGCGTTAATAGAACGCAGACGGTGTTGCAGGATCTGCGGGAAGCAGAACAGTGCAGGCAAACGCTGGCCCTGCGCCTCACGTGCTTTCACCAGTTTGGCGAGATCCACGCGCGCTTCAGGGACGTCCGGGTCCGGGCAAACGCTGATGTGGCCCAGCTCGTTGACGTCGTAGTAGTTATTGCCCCACCAGGCAATATTGTAAGTGCGCAGCATCTTGCTGGCTTCCTGGGAGCTCATCGCAACCTCCTGCATGGAACGTAGTACACCCTGTTCGCCCGCTGACGAAGGCGAAAAAGAAGACATGTCGTCAGACATAGCGAACCTCAACTCTTTGTATTAAGTGTAAAACAGTTGACTACTATCGCAGCGTTATACGGCGATAACAACCCATAAACGGCTCCGTTTCCCAGCAGAGTATGCTGAAATCCAGACCGTGCGACCGGTTTCTTATTCATATCATTGTAAAACACGTATCCGAACTCTGTATGACAAGGTTCGGCGAAACCACGAGAAAACTCTTGTATTAACAAGAGCGCCCTTGTTCAGTTTTCACAAAGCGTGACCGGCTCTGGAATCCTGAGAAGCGCCGAGATGGGTATAACATCGGCAGGTTTGCAGATTAGAAATGCGGGTTGCGGGAATCAAATGCGCGCCAGAACGGCTGCGCTGAATTAGCGGAAAACGATGGTTCATTATCTCGTATCACCTCCACGGCCGCCTCTGCTGAAACGGACCACAAGCCAAAGCTAAAAGTTCACTGCTTAACCCGGCTGGAAGTGGCGACACGATGAGTTCATCGAGCGCTTTTTTGGTATGAGCCGCGCGCCGCGTTTTATACCGAGAACAGGGGTAAAAAGCAAAAGATAAATACGCGGGTTGCCAGGAGCGTCAGGAAAAATTTCCAGTAATGAATTCAACTCAGTGAGAGCGTTGTCAAAAAAAACTGGAAATCGGGCGAAGAAGTGACCTAAAATAGCCATCCAGATGTTAATCCATCTATACTGATTAACACTCATACTGCCAGTGTCAAAAAACCTGCGGCCTTGGTAGAATTATCTCCTTTGGCTATTCCACACAGCAGCTTGAGCTAACCAAATTCCTCTTAGGTGAAATAAAACATGGCAAAACACCTGTTTACGTCCGAGTCCGTATCAGAAGGACATCCTGATAAAATTGCTGACCAAATCTCCGATGCGGTGCTGGATGCGATCCTGACTCAGGATCCGAAAGCGCGCGTAGCGTGTGAAACCTATGTCAAAACCGGCATGGTTCTGGTTGGCGGTGAGATCACCACCAGCGCATGGGTTGATATCGAAGAGATCACCCGTAACACGGTACGTGAGATCGGTTATGTACATTCTGATATGGGCTTTGATGCCAATTCCTGCGCGGTTCTGAGCGCAATTGGTAAACAGTCTCCAGACATCAACCAGGGCGTTGACCGTGCCGATCCGCTGGAACAGGGCGCGGGTGACCAGGGTCTGATGTTCGGCTATGCAACCAACGAAACCGACGTGCTGATGCCAGCACCGGTGACCTACGCGCACCGTCTGGTGCAGCGCCAGGCTGAAGTACGTAAAAACGGCACCCTGCCATGGCTGCGCCCGGATGCAAAAAGCCAGGTGACCTTCCAGTACGACGACGGCAAAATCGTCGGCATTGACGCGGTGGTTCTGTCTACCCAACATGCCGAAGATATCGATCAGAAATCCCTGCAGGAAGCAGTGATGGAAGAGATCATCAAGCCTGTTCTGCCAACCGAATGGCTGAGCAGCGCAACCAAATACTTCATCAACCCAACCGGACGCTTTGTGATTGGCGGCCCAATGGGTGACTGCGGTCTGACCGGTCGTAAAATCATCGTTGATACCTACGGCGGCATGGCGCGTCACGGTGGCGGTGCATTCTCCGGTAAAGATCCATCAAAAGTGGACCGTTCTGCTGCTTACGCTGCACGCTATGTGGCGAAAAACATCGTTGCTGCAGGCCTGGCTGACCGCTGTGAGATCCAGGTTTCCTACGCCATCGGCGTGGCAGAGCCAACCTCCATCATGGTTGAAACCTTCGGTACTGAAAAAGTGCCTTCAGAACAGCTGACCCTGCTGGTGCGCGAGTTCTTCGACCTGCGTCCATACGGCCTGATTCAGATGCTGGATCTGCTGCACCCAATCTACAAAGAAACCGCAGCATACGGTCACTTTGGTCGCGAACATTTCCCATGGGAAAAAACCGACAAAGCCGCTCTGCTGCGTGAAGCTGCCGGTTTGAAGTAATCGACTACCCGCTGCTTAAACAGGCCAGCCTTTGTGCTGGCCTTTTTTATGGCGGGTGGCGGCAATGTTTGGAACCGCTTACACCTCACTTTCTAAACCCCGCTTTCAGAATATTCTCTTTGCATGATCGCCTTTCTTCTGCTGTTACATTTCCTTTCAGTTAAGTCTGAAATTCAAACAAACGCGATGCACATCAATTAATTTACCTCTATATTTTCAAAGCTTTAATTATTTTTACGGTTGCAGCTTAGTGTAACCGATTACACCATTGTGATTTGTCTCACATATTTTTACGGGTCGCTCACCTACCCTTAACATCGATAAAACTGATAACCCAACTGGAGGGCATAATGCCTGACAATAATAAACAGGGGCGTACGTCCAACAAGGCGATGACTTTCTTCGTCTGCTTCCTTGCCGCCCTGGCAGGATTACTCTTTGGCCTGGATATCGGCGTGATTGCCGGCGCTCTTCCCTTCATCGCAGACGAATTCCAGATTAACGCACACACCCAGGAATGGGTGGTCAGCTCCATGATGTTTGGCGCGGCCGTCGGGGCCGTCGGCAGCGGCTGGCTCTCCTTCAAACTGGGACGTAAAAAGAGCCTGATGATTGGCGCGATCCTCTTCGTCGCCGGTTCCCTCTTCTCTGCCGCCGCTCCTAACGTTGAAGTGCTTATTCTTTCCCGCGTGCTGTTGGGGCTGGCCGTGGGCGTCGCGTCCTATACCGCGCCGCTTTACCTGTCAGAAATCGCGCCGGAGAAAATCCGCGGCAGTATGATTTCGATGTACCAGTTGATGATCACCATCGGTATTTTGGGCGCTTACCTGTCCGATACCGCGTTCAGCTACAGCGGCGCATGGCGCTGGATGCTGGGCGTGATCATCATTCCTGCCGTTCTGCTGCTGATTGGCGTCTTCTTCCTGCCGGACAGCCCGCGCTGGTTTGCCGCCAAACGCCGCTTCCACGATGCTGAACGGGTACTTTTGCGCCTGCGAGATACCAGCGCAGAGGCGAAAAACGAGCTGGAAGAGATCCGCGAAAGCCTGAAGGTGAAACAGTCTGGCTGGGCACTGTTCAAAGAGAACAGCAACTTCCGCCGCGCGGTGTTCCTTGGCGTGCTGTTACAGGTAATGCAGCAGTTCACCGGGATGAACGTCATCATGTATTACGCGCCAAAAATCTTTGAACTGGCGGGTTATACCAATACCACCGAGCAGATGTGGGGCACCGTGATCGTGGGGCTGACCAACGTGCTGGCGACTTTCATCGCCATCGGTCTGGTCGACCGCTGGGGACGTAAGCCAACGCTGACTCTGGGCTTCCTGGTGATGGCCGCCGGTATGGGGATTCTCGGTACCATGATGCATATGGGCATTCACTCTCCAACCGCGCAGTACCTGGCGGTAGGTATGCTGCTGATGTTTATCGTCGGGTTTGCAATGAGTGCCGGTCCGCTGATTTGGGTGCTGTGCTCTGAAATCCAGCCGCTGAAAGGGCGTGATTTCGGTATCACCTGCTCTACCGCGACCAACTGGATTGCCAATATGATCGTCGGTGCCACGTTCCTCACCATGCTCAACACGCTGGGTAATGCGAACACCTTCTGGGTCTACGCCGGTCTGAACCTGTTCTTTATTGTTCTCACCGTCTGGCTGGTTCCTGAAACCAAACACGTTTCACTGGAACACATTGAACGTAACCTAATGAAAGGTCGTCCGCTGCGCGAAATCGGCGCACACGACTAATCCTCTTGCGGGAGGCGCCTCTTGCGCCTCCCCGCTTCGCGCTTTATGCTCTGCCCCTATGAAAGCACCCCGTCTCCCCATCGCCATTCAGCAGGCCGTTATGCGCAGCCTGCGGGAAAAACTCGCCCAGGCCAACCTGAAGCTCGGCCGTAATTATCCGGAGCCGAAACTCGTCTACCAGCAGCGAGGAACCGCGGCGGGTACCGCCTGGCTGGAATCCTATGAGATCCGCCTGAACCCGGTTCTGATGATGGAAAATCAACAGGCGTTTATTGAGGAGGTGGTACCGCACGAACTGGCACACCTTCTGGTATGGAAACACTTCGGCCGCGTGGCTCCGCATGGCAAAGAGTGGAAATGGATGATGGAGGCGGTGCTCGGCGTTCCGGCACGCCGTACTCATCAGTTTGAACTGGAATCGGTACGCCGTAATACCTTCCCTTACCGCTGCCAGTGCCAACAGCATCAGCTCACCGTTCGTCGCCATAATCGTGTGGTACGCGGCGAGGCAACCTACCGCTGCGTGAAGTGCGGCGAGCCACTGGTCGCAGAATAACCAACTGAACTTTCAGGAACTTTCCTGATCTGGCTGATTGCATACCGGAACAACTTTCGCTACGTTGCGGGCTCGTTTTGACACGGAGTGTAAGATGTCCCGTAATTTCTCTCTCGCGGTTGCCTTTTTGACAACGGCCCTCTCCGGCCAGGCTCTGGCCGACGGTATCAACAGTTTTTCCCAGGCCAAAGCGGCAGGCGTGAAGGTCAACGCCGACGTGCCGGGCGATTTCTACTGTGGCTGCAAAATTAACTGGCAGGGTAAAAAAGGGATCGTTGACCTTGAATCCTGCGGCTATAAGGTGCGTAAAAACGAAAACCGCGCCAGCCGCATCGAGTGGGAACATGTGGTTCCGGCATGGCAGTTTGGTCACCAGCGCCAGTGCTGGCAGGATGGCGGACGTAAAAACTGCGCCAAAGATCCGGTCTATCGTCAGATGGAAAGCGATATGCACAACCTGCAGCCGGCGGTTGGCGAAGTCAATGGCGATCGCGGCAACTTTATGTACAGCCAGTGGAACGGTGGCGAAGGTCAGTACGGCCAGTGCGGTATGAAGGTTGATTTTAAAGAGAAAGTCGCTGAGCCACCCGCCCGGGCACGCGGCAGCATTGCCCGCACGTACTTCTATATGCGCGATCGTTACAACCTCAACCTTTCCCGCCAGCAAACACAACTGTTTAACGCCTGGAATAAACAATACCCGGTCACCGAGTGGGAATGTCAGCGCGACGAACGCATCGCCAGGGTCCAGGGGAATCATAACCCTTACGTCCAGCGGGCTTGCCAGGCGCAAAAGAGCTAACCTACACTAGCGGCAATTCGCTTACACAGCATGACACATGGAATTTTTGACTATGCGTATTCCTCGCATCTATCACCCTGAACTGATTACCGCTGGCCGCGAAATCGCCCTGTCTGACGATGCCGCCAACCACGTTGGCCGCGTGCTGCGCATGGGGGCAGGCCAGGCGATTCAGCTGTTTGACGGCTCCAACCAGGTTTTCGACGCGGAAATTACGCGGGCGGATAAAAAAAGCGTGCACGTCAATGTGCTACGCGGCGAAATCGATGACCGTGAATCGCCGCTGCACATTCATCTGGGCCAGGTGATGTCGCGCGGGGAAAAGATGGAGTTCACCATTCAGAAATCCATTGAACTGGGTGTAAGCCTCATTACGCCACTTTTTTCTGAGCGCTGCGGCGTTAAACTGGACGCAGAACGTCTGAACAAGAAGATCCAGCAGTGGCAGAAAATTGCCATTGCTGCCTGCGAACAGAGTGGCCGCAACCGTATTCCGGAGATCCGCCCGGCGATGGAC
Source organism: Enterobacter sp. SECR19-1250 (assembly GCF_013391025.1). Taxonomy (NCBI): domain Bacteria; kingdom Pseudomonadati; phylum Pseudomonadota; class Gammaproteobacteria; order Enterobacterales; family Enterobacteriaceae; genus Enterobacter; species Enterobacter sp. SECR19-1250. Next base: position 24,368 of record NZ_JACASJ010000056.1, read on the forward strand.
CTGGAAGACTGGTGTGCAGAAGAGGAGAGCGGGCTCAAGCTTAATCTCCATCCGCGCGCCAGCGCCAGCATCAATACGTTGCCGCTGCCCGTTGAGCGTGTACGCCTGCTGATTGGCCCGGAAGGCGGCCTGTCGGCAGATGAAATTGCCATGACGGCGCGTTACCAGTTTACTGATATTCTGTTGGGACCTCGCGTTCTGCGCACTGAGACAACGGCACTCACAGCCATCACCGCGCTACAGGTGCGGTTTGGCGATCTGGGTTGACCCATTAACGGAGAAGAACATGATCAAGCTCGGCATCGTGATGGACCCCATCGCAAACATTAACATCAAGAAAGATTCCAGCTTCGCCATGCTGCTGGAAGCGCAGCGTCGCGGCTATGAGCTCCACTATATGGAGATGAACGATCTTTATCTGATCAACGGTGAAGCCCGCGCACGCACCCGCATCGTTAACGTCGAGCAGAATTACGACAAATGGTACGAATTCGGCAGCGAGCAGGATATTGCGCTCGCCGATCTCAACGTCATCCTGATGCGTAAAGATCCTCCGTTCGACACCGAATACATCTACTGCACCTATATCCTTGAGCGCGCAGAAGAAAAAGGGACGCTTATCGTCAATAAACCGCAGAGCCTGCGCGACTGCAACGAGAAGCTCTACACCGCCTGGTTCTCCGATCTGACGCCGGAAACGCTGGTGACCCGCAGCAAAACACAGCTTAAGGCATTCTGGCAGAAGCACGGTGATATCATCATGAAGCCGCTGGACGGCATGGGCGGTGCGTCTATTTTCCGCGTAAAAGAAGGCGACCCGAATATCGGCGTGATTGCCGAAACGCTGACCGAACTGGGTACGCGTTACTGCATGGCACAGAACTATCTGCCCGCGATTAAAGATGGCGATAAACGCGTCCTGATCGTGGATGGTGAACCCGTGCCTTACTGCCTAGCACGTATCCCGCAGGGGGGCGAAACCCGTGGCAATCTGGCGGCCGGTGGCCGTGGTGAACCGCGTCCGTTAACCGAAAGCGACTGGGAAATTGCCCGCCGCGTCGGCCCAACGCTGAAAGCCAAAGGCCTGATCTTTGTTGGCCTGGATATCATTGGCGATCGTCTGACCGAAGTGAACGTTACCAGCCCGACCTGCATTCGTGAAATTGAAGCGGAATTCCCGGTCTCGATCACCGGAATGCTGATGGACGCCATCGAAAAACGTCTCCAGAAATAACTTACCAATACTATTAGTGACAGCACCCCGGTTTGTCCGCATACTGGGGCTGTCGCTTTTTAAACCAGGAAACAGTACCTCTGACAATGAATTTACAGCATCACTTTCTTATTGCCATGCCTGCTCTCCAGGACCCGATTTTCCGCCGCTCCGTGGTTTATATTTGTGAATACAATGAAGACGGCGCGATGGGCATTATCATCAACAAACCGCTGGAAAACCTGCAGGTTGAAGGGATTCTGGAAAAGCTGAAAATTACAGCTGAAGCGCGCCTGCCGGAAATCCGTCTTGATAAACCGGTAATGCTGGGTGGCCCCCTTGCAGAGGATCGCGGGTTTATCCTGCATACGCCGCCCATTTTCTCTTCCAGTATTCGTATCTCTGACAACACGGTAATCACCACCTCCCGCGATGTGCTGGAAACGCTGGGCACCGCAGAGCAGCCTTCCGAAGTGCTGGTGGCTCTGGGTTACGCCTCCTGGGAGAAGGGTCAGCTTGAACAGGAGATCCTGGATAACGCCTGGCTCACCGCACCTGCGGATATGAATATCCTGTTTAAAACCCCTATCGCCGATCGCTGGCGTGATGCGGCGAAACTGATTGGCATTGATATTCTGACCATGCCAGGCGTAGCGGGGCACGCGTAATGAGCGGCACACTTCTGGCCTTCGACTTTGGCACGAAAAGCATTGGCGTCGCCGTCGGCCAGCGTATCACCGGCACCGCTCGCCCGCTCACGGCCCTTAAGGCGAACGACGGCACACCGGACTGGAACCTCATTGAGCGTCTGCTCAAAGAGTGGCAGCCAGACGATGTGATTGTCGGTCTGCCGCTGAACATGGATGGCACTGAACAGCCGCTTACCGCCCGCGCGCGTAAGTTTGCCAATAAAATCCACGGTCGCTTTGGCGTTTCCGTGAAACTCCACGACGAACGATTGAGTACCGTCGAAGCGCGTGCCGGCCTGTTTGAGCACGGGGGTTTCCGCGCACTCAACAAAGGCAGCGTCGATTCGGCTTCTGCCGTCATTATCCTCGAAAGCTATTTCGAACAGGGTTACTGAGCGCCGGGGCCTACAACCGCCCCTGCGCCCGTCGCTCTGCCAAGCTCTGGTCAAAGTTCTGCATCCCCGCCTGCTGACCGGTTTGAATAATCCCGGGCAACTGCCACGTTTTACCTTCGCGGATAAGGTTCGCTGCCGCTGGCGTATTCACCAGCAGTTCATACAGCGCGACGCGCCCACCCTGCAGGTCGGGAAGCAGTCTTTGCGCCAGCACCGCCCGCAGGCTGCCGGCCAGCTGATTACGCACCGGGTCTTTCTCCTGCGCCGGGAACGTATCGACCAGCCGTTCAATCGCCTGAGAGGCACCGCGCGTGTGCAGCGTCGCCAGCACCAGATGCCCGGTTTCAGCGGCCGTCAGCGCCAGGCGGATCGTTTCGCTGTCGCGCAGTTCTCCCAGCAGGATGACATCCGGATCTTCACGCAACGCAGCGCGCAGCGCCTCGGCAAATGAGGGACTGTGCAGGCCGATCTCTCGCTGCTGAATCAGGCAACGTTCGCTCTGATAGACAAACTCCACCGGATCTTCCAGCGTCAGAATATGCCCATCCGTCTGGTGATTAAGAAAATCCACCATTGCCGCAAGGGTGGTAGATTTGCCGCTGCCGGTTGCCCCCGTCACCAGTATCAGCCCACTGTGGTGGGATAAGAGTTCCGGGATCGCCCGGGGAACACCCAGGGCGGAGAGCTGCGGACAGGCCCGGGGCAACAGGCGTAGCGTGATGGAGTTGCCCTTCATCTGTTTAAAGGCGCTTGCGCGCAGACGCTGGTTTCCCGTAAGGGTCACGGCAAAATCCACCTGCCCGCTTGCCCACCATGCCCCCTGCTGCTCATCGTTGAGCCACGTTTTAAGTAACGCATCCACATCGGGAGAGAGAAAGGGAGCCGGTTCAAGGCGGCCTACTCTGCGCCAGCGCGGTGGCGAATCACTGCACAGGTGTAGATCGGAGACATTATGCTTTACACTAAGGGCCACAATTTCTTCCACATCCATACATTACTCCTCGGAAAATGAACAACATTGCGCATAACCTGGCACAGGTCCGGGACAAAATCTCAGCCGCAGCAACACGTTGCGGCCGTGCTTCAGAAGAAATTACGTTACTTGCAGTGAGCAAAACCAAGCCTGCGAGCGCCATCGCAGAAGCGATTGATGCAGGCCAGCGTGCATTTGGTGAAAACTACGTGCAGGAAGGCGTGGATAAAATTCGCTATTTCCAGGAGCAGGGGAATACCGGCCTGCAATGGCACTTTATTGGCCCACTGCAGTCGAATAAAAGCCGTCTGGTGGCAGAGCACTTTGACTGGTGCCATACCATCGACCGTCTGCGCATTGCCACACGTCTGAACGATCAGCGCCCGGCGGAGATGCCCGCGCTTAACGTGCTGATTCAAATCAACATCAGTGATGAAAACAGCAAGTCCGGCATTGCGCTGAGCGAGCTGGATGCGCTGGCGGCTGAAGTGGCCGCACTGCCGCGCTTAACCCTGCGCGGTTTGATGGCAATCCCGGCGCCTGAGTCAAGTTATGAAAGGCAGTTTGCCGTGGCACAGCAAATGGCTGTAGCATTTGGGGCGCTTAAAGCGCGCTACGAAACGGTAGACACGCTTTCTCTGGGCATGTCGGATGATATGGAAGCCGCCATCGCGGCAGGCAGCACTATGGTGCGCATCGGCACGGCAATATTCGGTGCGCGCGACTACACCCAATAATAAGGAAACCTGAGGAACGCCATGAAGACGTTGACTTTCCTGCTCTCAACGGTCATTGAGCTGTATACGATGGCGCTTTTGCTGCGCGTCTGGATGCAGTGGGCCCGCTGTGATTTTTATAACCCGTTCTCGCAGTTTGTCGTGAAAATCACCCAACCTGTTGTGGGGCCGCTGCGCCGTATTATTCCGGCGATGGGCCCCATTGACAGCGCATCTCTGCTGGTAGCGTTTATTCTGAGCGTTATCAAAGCGATTGTGCTGTTTATGGTCATCACCTTCCAGCCGATCATCTGGATTGCTGCCGTCCTGATCCTGATTAAAACCATCGGTCTGCTGATCTTCTGGGTGCTGCTGGTCATGGCCATCATGAGTTGGGTCAGCCAGGGCCGCAGCCCGGTGGAATATGCACTGATTCAGCTGGCGGAACCGCTGCTGCGCCCTATCCGCAACCTGCTCCCGTCAATGGGCGGCATCGACTTTGCCCCGATGATCCTGGTTCTGCTGCTGTATGTCGTTAATATGGGCATTGCCGAGCTGTTACAGTCCACGGGCGATATGCTGCTGCCGGGGCTGTGGATGGCGCTATGAGTGCAGTAAGCACCTGCGCTGATGGGCTGGTTTTACGGCTGTATATTCAGCCGAAAGCCAGCCGTGACAATATTGTTGGACTGCATGGCGACGAGTTAAAAGTCGCCATCACCGCCCCACCGGTAGATGGCCAGGCAAATGCGCATCTGACCAAATATCTGGCAAAACAGTTTCGCGTTGCTAAAAGCCAGGTCATCATAGAAAAGGGTGAACTTGGGCGGCATAAACAGGTAAAAATCCTTAATCCGCAATCCATCCCGACGGAAGTCGCGGCTCTGATTTAACAGGATAAAACGATGCAGAAAGTTGTTCTCGCTACCGGCAACGCCGGTAAAGTGCGCGAGCTGGCCTCGCTATTAAATGATTTTGGGCTGGATGTGGTGGCGCAGACCGAGCTGGGCGTGGAGTCCGCCGAAGAGACCGGCCTGACGTTTATCGAAAACGCGATCCTGAAAGCACGCCATGCCGCACAGGTCACCGGCCTGCCCGCGATTGCCGATGATTCCGGTCTGGCGGTTGATTTTCTGGGCGGTGCTCCGGGCATTTACTCTGCCCGCTATTCAGGCGTGGACGCCACCGACCAGCAGAATCTGGAAAAGCTGCTTGTCGCCCTGAAGGATGTGCCAGACGAACAGCGTACCGCGCAGTTCCACTGCGTGCTGGTCTATATGCGTCACGCTGAAGACCCCACGCCTGTCGTCTGCCACGGCAGCTGGCCGGGGGTGATTACCCGTGAAGCCACCGGTAACGGCGGCTTTGGCTACGATCCGATTTTCTTTGTCCCGACTGAGGGCAAAACCGCTGCGGAACTGACCCGCGAAGAGAAAAGCGCGATTTCCCACCGAGGACGCGCCCTGAAACTGTTACTGGAAGCCCTGCGTAATGGCTAATTTGCCGCCTCTGAGTCTTTATATTCATATCCCCTGGTGCGTGCAGAAATGTCCGTACTGCGATTTCAACTCGCATGCGCTGAAAGGTGAAGTGCCGCACGATGATTACGTTGCGCATCTGCTGGCCGACCTGGATGCCGATGTACCTTACGCACAGGGACGTGAAGTGAAGACCATTTTTATTGGTGGCGGTACGCCGAGCCTGCTGTCAGGCCCGGCGATGCAGACGCTGCTGGACGGCGTGCGTGCGCGCCTGAATCTGGCAGCGGATGCTGAAATTACGATGGAAGCCAACCCCGGTACCGTTGAGGCCGACCGTTTTGTCGAGTATCAGCGGGCGGGCGTGAACCGGATTTCCATCGGCGTGCAGAGCTTTAGCGAGCCGAAGTTAAAACGACTGGGGCGTATTCACGGCCCGGAAGAGGCGAAGCGGGCGGCAAAGCTGGCTACTGGGCTGGGTCTGCGCAGTTTTAACCTCGACCTGATGCACGGCCTGCCGGATCAGTCGCTGGAAGAGGCGCTGGACGATTTGCGTCAGGCGATTGCCCTGAACCCGCCGCATCTTTCGTGGTATCAGCTGACCATCGAGCCCAATACGCTGTTTGGCTCTCGTCCGCCGGTGCTGCCGGATGACGATGCGCTGTGGGATATCTTCGAGCAGGGCCATCAACTGTTGACCGCCGCAGGCTATCAGCAGTACGAAACGTCGGCCTATGCGAAGCCGGGCTACCAGTGCCAGCACAACCTGAACTACTGGCGCTTTGGCGACTATCTGGGCATTGGCTGCGGCGCGCACGGTAAAGTGACGTTCCCTGACGGGCGTATCCTGCGTACCGCAAAAACGCGCCATCCGCGCGGGTATATGGAAGGTCGTTATCTCGAACGTCAGCACGATGTCGAGGCGGTGGATAAGCCGTTTGAGTTCTTTATGAACCGCTTCCGCCTGCTGGAAGCCGCGCCGCGTAAAGAGTTTGCCCTTTATACCGGGTTGCCGGAAACCGTGATTCGCCCACAAATTGACGAGGCGCTGGCACAGGGATATCTCACGGAATGTGAGGAATACTGGCAGATCACCGAGCACGGCAAACTGTTCTTAAACTCCCTTCTTGAGCTGTTCCTCGCCGAAGAATCTGAAGGCTGATTCAGGATTTTGCATCCCGTTCTGCCAGCTGAGGGAAAGGCTGGCAGAGTGTGGGGATGGAAAAATCAAAACAACTCCGCAAACAAATGACGCCCGAAGAGATACGCCTCTGGTATTTACTCAGAGGTCGTCGCTTCTTTGGGTATAAGTTTCGCCGTCAGATGCCGATTGGTGCGTATATCGTGGATTTTGCCTGCATTAAGACAAAGCTAATTGTTGAGCTGGATGGGGGGCAACATCAGGATAAAGAGGAATATGACTCGCATCGTACCGAGTTTTTAAATACCAACGGATGGGAAGTCGTACGGTTCTGGAATAATGAGTTTCGCGTTAACGAAGAGGAAGTGTTGCATATCATTCTTCAACGACTGCAGAGCCTGATGCCCTTACCCTAACCCTCTCCCACAGGGCTGAGGGTTCCCCAGAAAAATGAAAAGCACGAT
>NZ_JACASJ010000057.1:0-31402 GCF_013391025.1 Enterobacter sp. SECR19-1250
ATGCGTGATCTGATCCTTCAACTCAGCAAAAGTTCGATTTATTCAACAAAGTCGCAGTAATGCTGAAGAAAGGGGTCAGCAGAAAAGAAATAGCCTCACAGTTCAATATTGCCATGTGTACGCTATATAAAAAATTCCCAGTAACCAAATGAAGTTGATAGCCGCTATTTCTTTGTGTTGAACGGCGGCTGGCTGGTGGTCTTTCGATAGTGCGAGTATTGAATTGTTACCAGCCAGTGAGGATTTTATCAACGATCACTCAGCAGGTAACGTTCGGGAAACGACTGCTTGCAATTTTGGTTGCAGTGGATATGGCATGGGCCGCTTCTTTGAAAAAACGGGGCGAGGCAAGCTCCCATTGACCGTCTTTATGAACGAAAAGCAAATAATCCGGGATGGTGTCTGGATCACGGACAACAGCAAAGGTGAGCATATCACCTGAGGCATTCGGCAATCGGTTGTCAGGCGGGAAGTAGATGCGCGCCCCTGCGATGATAATATTGTCCATATTAGAAGAACCAGTCATCAGCGGACTCCCATGTTTCTTTCAGTACATTTTCAACCTTCTTCTTGGCTGAGTCCTTATCGACCGTCCGAAGAACTGACAGGCCATCGCTTCCGGCTGGTTTAACGATAACCTCAACATCCTGGTATTCCTTGCTTAAGCGCCTTTCCATTTCAGCCTGCAGCGCAGCTGGAGCTTTGCTGGGAAGCTTCGAGAACTTCTCTTTTGCAATACTGATTTCGACACGCATAAAACCTCCTTTTACTGGTTGGATATACAGTTAATATTTAGCTGGTTATACATACAGTGTCAAGGTTTTACATGTCGGTGTAACACCCTAATTATTCCCCAGTTTTTTCCCGCCCAAATTTCAGGTATAAAAAAACCAACCGTAAGAGATTGGTTTTATTTAATATTTTTTGTCGATTGGTGGGCTGGTGGGAGTTGAACCTACAGCGCAGCATTTCGTTTAGTCGCTGCTTCTGGATTTTTGTAGTTGTTCAAGTCTGGCGTGCAGCGATTTAGGGAATAGCTCTGTATAAACCTGCCACAGTACATTCAATGATCTATGACCCGTCACTTGGGCAACTTCCTCAATACTGAATCCGGCTTCAAAAAGTCGACTCGCACCTTCCCGCCTCATATCGTGATAACGCAGATCCTCAATTCCAAGCGCGCTTCTTACCCTCTGAAAACCAGCAGTTACTGAGCCGCTAATGTAGGGGAAGATCAGCTCTGATTTGCGCGGCTGCCGCTGAACGATATCCCATGCCTCTCCGAGCAAAGCGACATTCATATGATTGCCTTCCTTCTTCCGTGGATCCTTCCTGTCCCTCACGAGCACAGATTTTTGCTTTTCGTCGATATCATCCCACCGCAGGCGGCAAACTTCGCCAATACGCATGCACGATAAAACTGAAAACATCAGAATGTCTACGAACGGGATTTTTGAGGCTCTGTGTTCTGAACGTTGTTTTAATCCTTCGATCAGCATGTCCAGTTCTTCAGATGCTGGCCGGCGGCTACGGCGATTTGATTTCCCAATCAGCCCAAGTTTGAGAAGGTGAGGGCGGGCCTCTTTTGCCGGGTTGCTGGTATAGTTAATGCCGTACACAGGCTTTGCACAATCCAGCACGCTTCCAAGGTAGCTGACATCATGACTCACGGTCGCCGGGCCTGCTCCTGCATTATTCCGAAGTCGGCAATGCTCTATCACATCATTTGCGGTCAGTGAGAGCAAGGGGATGGCTGCTATATCACAATCGACGAGCATATTCAGGACGTAGCTTTTTGTTCTCCCCGATTTGCCACCAGCGTTTGGATCGTTGATGTATTTTTGCAGCAGATCACGAACGGTGATTCCTGTTGCGTCGCCGGATGATGGGAGCCCATGAAGATCCAGCTCCTGCACGCGCTGATTTCCCCAGGTTTTTGCGTGCGCCTGCTTTGGAAATGTTTTGCTCTCTCTGTGTGTAACAACGCCCTTTTCTTTGATCAGGACGGTGCAACGATAGCGGGGAGTGCCGTCGGCTTTAAGTCGTTTCTCTATGTTATAATAGGCCATTCGCTCATCTCGTTAGAACAGGTTCCCATGCGTGTGGGGTCCTGAGTGGGAACCCAATGAGAGAAAAATATACGTAAATGTCAAAAAATGCACGGTAATCTTGAAATGATAAAAACCAACCAAACCAGCGCGACATCTGATAATTCTGGCAATCACTGGAGTGGTCGGTTTAGTGTGGCTCCTATGCTCGACTGGACGGACAGACACTGCCGCTATTTCCTGCGCCAGCTCTCCCGCCATACGCTGCTGTACACCGAAATGGTCACCACCGGTGCAATTATTCACGGTAAGGGCGACTATCTGGCGTATAGCGAAGAAGAGCATCCGGTTGCCCTGCAGCTGGGTGGCAGCGATCCGGCTGCGCTGGCGCACTGTGCGAAGCTGGCAGAAGAACGTGGCTACGACGAAATTAACCTTAACGTTGGCTGTCCGTCCGATCGCGTGCAAAACGGCATGTTCGGCGCCTGTCTGATGGGGAACGCACAGCTGGTAGCGGACTGCATCAAGGCGATGCGTGATGTGGTCTCCATTCCGGTGACGGTGAAGACCCGTATCGGTATTGATGACCAGGACAGCTACGAATTCTTGTGTGATTTCATCAATACGGTTGCCGGAAAGGGCGAGTGCGAGATGTTTATCATCCATGCGCGTAAAGCCTGGCTCTCTGGCCTTAGCCCGAAAGAGAACCGCGAAATTCCGCCGCTGGACTACCCGCGTGTGTATCAACTGAAGCGGGACTTCCCGCACCTGACCATGTCGATCAACGGTGGCATCAAGTCGCTCGACGAGGCCAAAACACATCTGGCGCATATGGATGGTGTGATGGTCGGTCGCGAGGCATATCAGAATCCGGGTATTCTGACGACGGTCGATCGCGAGATCTTCGGTGTTGAAGGCGCAGACACCGACCCTGTTGCCGTGGTACGGGCCATGTATCCGTACATTGAACGTGAGCTGAGTAACGGCACTTACCTTGGCCATATCACGCGTCATATGCTTGGCCTGTTCCAGGGGATCCCGGGTGCACGCCAGTGGCGTCGCTATCTGAGCGAGAACGCGCATAAAGCTGGCGCGGATATCGAAGTGCTGGAACAGGCGCTACGCCTGGTTGCAGATAAACGATAAATCTCGCTAAAAATTCGTCAAATTCACCACGCCCCGCACAGCCTTGCGGGGCGTTTTGCTTTTATAACAACATGTTAGGGTTGGCATGGATCTTGTAATGATTGCGACATCATTCGGGAACTCGTGGGAGAGAACCATGCTGGAACTGCTTTTTGTGATTGGCTTTTTTGTCATGCTGTTAGCCACCGGCGTGTCGCTGCTCGGCATTCTGGCAGCGCTTGTGGTGGCGACAGTGGTCATGTTTATTGGCGGATTATTTGCCCTGACGATCAAACTTCTGCCGTGGCTGCTGCTGGCCGTTGCGGTAGTGTGGGTTATACGGGCGATTAAATCACCAAAACTACCCACTTATCAGCGTAATAACCGCTTTCGTTACTAAGGTATTGAGGGGTTCGTCACATACCTGCAACTTTTCCGGCGGCATTGCTTAGAACGGAATAGGATTTACTTATCGAATCTGTCACTATGGCTGCCGCTAAAGAATTCATCGAGCTGTACCCTACATACAGCCGAACTAAAAAAAGAAAGGGCTTCCTCAGGGAAGCCCAATTTCTTTTATGGGATCAGGGAATTAACAGACTTGACCCCTGCGTTGACCGGCTCTCCAGCACCTCATGCGCACGTTGCGCATCGCTTAGCGCGTACTTCTGCGCATCTGCCACATCCACTTTGATGACCCCGCTGGCAATCAGCGAGAACAGTTCGTTACTGGCTTCGAGCAACTCTTCGCGATTGGTGATGTAGCCCTGCAGGGATGGACGAGTGACATACAGCGAGCCTTTCTGGTTCAGAATACCCAGATTCACACCGGTCACCGCGCCTGACGCGTTACCGAAGCTCACCATCAGACCGCGGCGCTGCAGGCAGTCCAGAGACGCTTCCCAGGTATCTTTCCCTACCGAGTCATATACCACGCGCACTTTTTTGCCGCCGGTTACCTCTTTTAAGCGTTCAACGATGCTCTCTTCCCGGTAGTTAATCACCTGCCAGGCGCCGGCCTGCAGCGCGCGCTGGGCTTTTTGCGCGCTCCCCACGGTGCCGATCAGTTTTGCGCCTAACGCTTTGGCCCACTGGCAGGCGATGAGCCCTACGCCGCCCGCAGCCGCATGGAACAGGAACTGCTCGTCGGGTTTGATTTCATAGGTTTTGCGCAGCAGATAATAGACCGTCAGCCCTTTAAGGAAGGAGGCCGCGGCCTGTTCAAACGAAATGGCATTGGGCAGGAGGGCAACTTTGTCTGCCGGAACGTTGTGCACGGAGCTGTAAGCGCCCAGCGCCGATTGCGCATACACCACGCGATCGCCTTCTTTAACATGCTTAACGGCGCTGCCCACTTTGCTGACCACGCCCGCCGCTTCGGTACCCAGACCGCTCGGCAGTGACGGCGGTGGATAAAGACCGCCGCGAATATAGGTGTCGATGTAGTTAATGCCGATGGCTTTATTTTCAACCTGCACTTCATTTTCGCCAGGCGCGGCGGGGGTAAACTCCACCGCGTTGAGTACGTCAGGGCCACCATGCTTGTGAAATTCAATACGTGTTGCCATGCTTCCTCCAGAATGTGGTAATCTTTCGACCCACTCTTTATCTCGGTAACTCCATTCACTATGGCAGGAAACAAACCCTTCAACAAACAGACTGAACCTCGTGAGCGTGATTTTCAGGTCGCCGGGTTAAAAGTCCCGCCGCACTCGATTGAAGCGGAACAGTCGGTGTTGGGCGGTTTAATGCTGGATAACGAGCGCTGGGACGACGTCGCCGAGCGCGTCGTGTCCGACGATTTCTACACCCGCCCGCACCGCCACATCTTCACCGAAATGGCGCGCCTGCAGGAGTCCGGTAGCCCGATTGACCTGATTACGCTCGCGGAATCGCTGGAGCGGCAGGGGCAACTGGACAGCGTTGGCGGTTTTGCTTATTTAGCAGAACTGTCGAAAAACACGCCAAGTGCAGCGAACATTAGCGCTTATGCGGACATCGTTCGCGAACGCGCCGTGGTTCGTGAGATGATCTCGGTCGCGAATGAAATCGCCGAAGCGGGCTTTGATCCGCAGGGTCGCACCAGCGAAGACCTGCTCGATCTCGCGGAATCCCGCGTCTTTAAAATCGCTGAAAGTCGCGCCAATAAAGACGAAGGCCCGAAAAACATCGCCGATGTGCTCGATGCCACCGTCGCCCGTATTGAACAGCTCTTCCAGCAGCCGCACGATGGCGTTACCGGAGTTAACACCGGCTATGACGATCTCAATAAGAAAACCGCAGGCCTGCAGCCGTCGGATTTGATTATCGTCGCCGCGCGTCCGTCGATGGGTAAAACTACCTTTGCGATGAACCTCGTCGAAAACGCGGCGATGTTGCAGGATAAGCCGGTCTTAATCTTCAGTCTGGAGATGCCATCAGAGCAGATCATGATGCGTTCTCTGGCGTCGCTTTCTCGTGTGGATCAGACCCGTATCCGTACTGGTCAGCTCGACGATGAGGACTGGGCGCGTATCTCCGGCACCATGGGGATCCTGCTGGAAAAACGTAACATCTACATAGATGACTCCTCCGGCCTGACGCCGACAGAAGTGCGCTCCCGTGCGCGCCGTATCGCCCGCGAGCATGGCGGTATTGGCCTTATCATGATCGACTACCTTCAGCTGATGCGCGTGCCGTCGCTCTCCGATAACCGTACGCTGGAGATTGCGGAAATTTCCCGCTCGCTCAAGGCATTAGCCAAAGAGCTGCATGTGCCTGTCGTGGCGCTCTCACAGCTTAACCGCTCCCTGGAACAACGTGCCGACAAACGCCCGGTCAACTCCGACCTGCGTGAATCCGGCTCCATCGAGCAGGATGCCGACTTAATCATGTTCATCTACCGTGATGAGGTTTATCACGAGAACAGCGACCTGAAAGGGATCGCCGAAATTATTATCGGTAAACAACGTAACGGCCCTATCGGTACGGTACGTCTGACCTTTAACGGACAGTGGTCGCGTTTCGACAACTATGCCGGTCCTCAATATGATGATGAGTAATTTCTAAGGAAATCAAATGCAAGCGGCAACTGTTGTGATTAACCGCCGCGCTCTGCGACACAACCTGCAACGTCTGCGTGAACTGGCTCCTGCCAGTAAACTTGTTGCAGTCGTGAAAGCGAACGCTTACGGACACGGTCTTCTTGAGACCGCGCGAACGCTCCCCGATGCCGACGCCTTTGGCGTTGCCCGTCTTGAAGAAGCCCTCCGCCTGCGCGCAGGGGGGGTCACCCAACCGATTTTGCTGCTCGAAGGCTTTTTTGAGGCTGCAGACCTGCCGACCATTGCAGACCAGCATCTGCACACGGCGGTACACAACGAAGAACAGCTTTCCGCCCTCGAAACCGCTGAGCTGAGCGAGCCAGTCACCGTCTGGATGAAGCTCGACACGGGCATGCACCGTCTGGGCGTACGTCCGGAACACGCGCAGGCGTTTTATCAGCGTCTGTGCCAGTGCAAAAATGTCCGCCAGCCGGTAAATATTGTCAGCCATTTTGCCCGAGCTGATGAGCCTGACTGCGGCGCTACTGAACAACAACTTGACATCTTTAACACCTTCTGCGAAGGCAAGCCGGGGATGCGCTCTATCGCGGCCTCCGGTGGCATTCTGCTGTGGCCGCAGTCGCACTTCGACTGGGCGCGTCCGGGGATTATTCTTTACGGCGTATCGCCGCTGGAGAACAGACCCTGGGGGCCGGACTTTGGCTTCCAGCCGGTGATGTCCCTGGTGTCTAAGCTGATTGCGGTGCGTGAGCACAAGGCGGGGGAACCGGTGGGTTACGGCGGCACCTGGACCAGCGAGCGTGACACCCGGCTGGGTGTGGTGGCGATGGGGTATGGCGACGGTTATCCACGTGCTGCGCCGTCCGGTACGCCGGTTCTGGTCAATGGCCGCGAAGTGAAGATTGTCGGTCGCGTGGCGATGGACATGATTTGCGTAGATCTGGGCCCCGATGCCCAGGATAAAGCGGGCGACGATGTGGTGATGTGGGGTGACGGTTTGCCCGTCGAACGCATCGCGGAAATCACGAAAGTGAGTGCTTACGAACTTATAACGCGCCTGACATCAAGGGTGGCGATGAAGTACATCGATTAAACTGCTGTGAATGCCGGGGGGCAGCGTTGCCTGACCCGGCATGGAACAGGTTAAACGCTCGATCTTCTGTCATATCCGGTTTATTGTTGAATTCCCTGCCTCATCGAATTCCGGAGAACCATCGCGTGTTTCAGAAAGTTGACGCCTACGCCGGCGACCCCATTCTCTCCTTAATGGAGCGTTTCAAAGAAGATCCTCGCAGCGACAAAGTGAATCTCAGCATTGGTCTGTATTACAACGAGGACGGCATTATTCCTCAGTTGAAAGCCGTTGCTGAAGCGGAAGCGCGTCTTAACGCCGCCCCGCACGGTGCTTCTCTTTATCTGCCGATGGAAGGGCTCAATACTTACCGTAACGCCATCGCGCCGCTGCTGTTTGGTGCCGATCACGCGGTGCTCGCACAAAAACGTGTGGCAACCATCCAGACCCTGGGCGGTTCAGGCGCGCTTAAAGTGGGTGCGGACTTCCTGAAAAAATACTTCCCGGATTCAGGGGTATGGGTCAGCGATCCCACCTGGGAAAACCACGTGGCGATTTTTGAGGGTGCCGGCTTTAAGGTGGCGACCTATCCATGGTTCGACAGTGAAACCAACGGCGTGCGCGTTGACGCGCTGCTGGAAAAACTGAATACCCTGCCAGAGCGCAGCATTGTGCTGCTGCACCCGTGCTGCCACAACCCGACCGGGGCAGATCTCACCAACGCCCAGTGGGATGCGGTGATTGAGGTGCTGAAAGCGCGCAACCTGATCCCCTTCCTCGACATCGCCTATCAGGGCTTTGGCGCAGGGATGGAAGAAGATGCCTATGCCATCCGTGCCGTGGCCAGCGCCGGTCTGCCTGTTCTGGTCAGCAACTCGTTTTCAAAAATCTTCTCCCTGTACGGCGAGCGCGTGGGTGGCCTCTCTGTGGTGTGCGAAGACGCCGAAGCGGCAGGTCGCGTACTGGGGCAACTGAAGGCGACCGTGCGCCGCATCTACTCCAGCCCGCCAAACTTTGGCGCGCAGGTGGTGGCGACTGTGCTGGGAGACGAACAGCTAAAAGCCAGCTGGCTTGCAGAAGTGGAATCCATGCGTAAGCGTATTCTGTCGATGCGTCAGGAGTTGGTTAACGTGCTGAAAGAGGCCGTACCGGGGCATAACTTCGACTACCTGCTTAAACAGCGCGGGATGTTTAGCTACACCGGGCTGAGCGCCGCACAGGTTGAACGTCTGCGCGAAGAGTTCGGCGTCTACCTGATTGCCAGCGGACGTATGTGCGTGGCGGGTCTGAATGCCAGCAACGTTCATCGCGTGGCGCAGGCATTTGCTGCAGTAATGTAAGTACTTACTCACCCTCCCTCTCCTCGTTGGAGAGGGCCGGGATGAGGGCATCAGGCCGCACAAACAGGTTGCCCGGCATTCTGTGATCTTCTTCTTTTTATCCAACCTCATAAGCAAAAACTCCTTCCCTTCATCTCCCGCTGGGGTTATGGTCGGATAGATTTTTGACCAGTCGCTCAAATTAAAACGATAACAAACTGAATATTCAGGGGAAAATATGCGCAAGATCACACTGGCGCTCAGCGCCGCCTGCTTATTGTTCTCGCTTAACAGTACGGTCGTCGCGCGCGCTTCCGCACCGACGCCGCTTTACACCGGCACTACCGCCGCTATTCTGGCTGAACAAGCCCCCATTCACTGGGTCTCTGTAGCCCAGATTGAAAACAGCCTGATGGGCCGCCCGCCAATGGCCGTGGGCTTTGATATTGACGATACCGTTCTCTTCTCCAGCCCCGGGTTCTGGCGCGGTAAAAAAACATACTCACCGGACAGCGAAGCGTATCTGAAAAACCCGGAGTTCTGGGAAAAGATGAACAACGGCTGGGACGAATTCAGCATCCCGAAAGAGGTGGCCCGCGCGCTTATCGCCATGCATGTAAAACGCGGCGACAGCATTTACTTCGTTACCGGACGCAGCCAGACCAAAACGGAAACCGTCTCTAAAACCCTGCAGGATGATTTCCTGATCCCGGCGGCCAGCATGAACCCGGTGATTTTCGCGGGTGACAAACCGGGACAAAACACCAAAACCCAGTGGCTGGAGCAGAAACATATCAAAGTCTTCTACGGTGATTCAGACAACGATATCAGCGCCGCGCGTGATGTGGGAGCCAGAGGGATCAGGGTGTTACGCGCCTCAAACTCGACCTATCGCCCGCTGCCAATGGCCGGGAAGTTTGGCGAAGAGGTCATTGTGAACTCAGAGTATTAAACCGTTGGCGGCGAGTTTGGCTCTTTTTTAATCAAATCTCGTCGCTGCGGGTTTTACCTTTCGTCTTCTTGCTGCACACTTAGAAAGATTCACTTTCATAACGGAGCAGCACATGTGGTACCAACAAACCATGACCTTAAGCGCTAAACCTCGCGGATTTCACCTGGTGACGGATGAAGTTATCGGGCAGATCCGCGATCTGTCGCGCGTCAAAACGGGTTTGCTGCATCTGCTGCTTCAGCACACGTCGGCCTCTCTCACGCTTAATGAAAATTGCGATCCCACCGTCCGGTCTGATATGGAGCGGCATTTTCTGAAAACCGTTCCGGACAACGCCTCCTACGAGCATGACTATGAGGGGGCGGACGACATGCCTTCGCATATCAAATCTTCTCTGCTGGGCGTATCGCTAATGCTGCCGGTACACAACGGGCGGCTTCTGCTGGGAACATGGCAAGGGATCTGGCTGGGAGAACATCGCATTCACGGTGGTTCGCGTAAAATTATCGCAACGCTACAAGGGGAATAAAGATGACAATTTCGGAGCTACTGCAGTACTGCATGAGTAAGCCAGGCGCGGAGCAGAGCGTTCACAGCGACTGGAAAGCCACGCAGATTAAAGTGGGAGATGTGTTGTTTGCGATGGTGAAAGAGGTGGAAGGCCGCCCGGCGGCGTCGCTTAAAACCAGCCCGGAGCTGGCGGAGCTATTACGTCAGCAGCACGACGACGTCCGGCCGAGCAAACATCTGAACAAAGCGCACTGGAGTACGGTCTATCTCGACGGTTCACTCCCGGGGTCGCAGATTTACTACCTGGTGGACGCGTCTTATCAGCAGGCGGTTGAGCTGCTGCCGGAAGCGACCCGACAGCAACTCTCCGTGTGACAATTACAGCAACGGTTTAAGGAAGCGCGCGGTGTGCGAGGCTTCGCACTCTGCAACGGTCTCTGGCGTACCGGAGACGAGGATTTCACCGCCGCCGCTGCCGCCTTCCGGGCCGAGATCGACAATCCAGTCCGCGGTTTTAATCACGTCCAGGTTGTGCTCAATGACCACAATAGTGTTGCCCTGATCGCGAAGCTGATGCAGAACGTCGAGCAACTGCTGGATATCCGCAAAGTGCAGACCGGTGGTCGGCTCATCGAGAATGTACAGCGTCTGCCCGGTACCGCGTTTGGACAACTCACGCGCCAGCTTCACGCGCTGCGCTTCACCTCCAGAGAGCGTGGTCGCTGACTGCCCCAGACGAATGTAGGTCAGTCCTACGTCCATCAGCGTCTGCAGTTTACGCGCCAGCGCAGGCACGGCATCAAAGAACTCGCGCGCCTCTTCGATGGTCATATCCAGCACTTCGTGGATGGTCTTGCCTTTGTACTTAATCTCCAGTGTTTCACGGTTATAGCGTTTGCCTTTGCACTGGTCGCACGGCACGTAGATATCCGGCAGGAAGTGCATCTCAACCTTGATCACGCCGTCGCCCTGACACGCTTCACAGCGGCCGCCGCGAACGTTAAAGCTGAAACGTCCTGGCGTGTAGCCGCGCGAACGCGCTTCCGGTACACCGGCGAAGAGTTCACGGACGGGCGTGAAGACTCCGGTATAGGTCGCCGGGTTGGAACGCGGCGTACGGCCAATCGGGCTTTGGTCGATGTCGATAACTTTATCGAAATGTTCCAGCCCCTGAATGTCGCGGTACGGTGCAGGTTCGGCCAGCGTCGCGCCGTTCAGCGCCGTCTGCGCAATCGGGAACAGCGTATCGTTGATCAGCGTCGACTTACCGGAACCGGATACGCCGGTGATACAGGTAAACAGCCCGACGGGCAGCGTCAGCGTCACGTCTTTCAGGTTGTTGCCGCGAGCGCCGGTGAGTTTCAGCACTTTTTCCGGGTTCGCCGCCACGCGCTGTTTCGGCACTTCAATTTTGCGCTTGCCGCTCATGTACTGGCCGGTTAACGACTCTGGCACCGCCATGATGTCTTTCAGGGTGCCTTCCGCGACCACCTGGCCGCCGTGCACGCCCGCGCCCGGGCCGATGTCGATCACATGGTCGGCAGCACGGATCGCATCTTCGTCGTGCTCGACCACAATCACCGTGTTACCGAGGTTACGCAGATGAATAAGCGTTCCGAGCAGACGCTCGTTGTCGCGCTGGTGCAGGCCGATGGACGGTTCGTCCAGGACATACATGACGCCCACCAGGCCCGCGCCAATCTGGCTGGCCAGACGGATACGCTGGGCTTCACCGCCGGACAGCGTCTCTGCGGAGCGGGAAAGCGTCAGGTAGTTCAGGCCGACGTTCACCAGGAATTTCAGACGGTCGCCGATCTCTTTCAGCACTTTTTCGGCAATCTTCGCCCGCTGGCCGGAGAGCTTCAGGTTGTTGAAGAAGTCCATTACGTGACCGATGCTCATGTCTGAGATGGTCGGCAACGCCGTGTTTTCGACAAACACGTGGCGCGCTTCGCGACGCAGACGCGTGCCCTCACAGGTGGCGCAGGAGCGGTTGCTGATGAACTTCGCCAGCTCCTCGCGCACCGCGCTGGATTCGGTCTCTTTGTAGCGGCGCTCCATGTTGTGCAGCACCCCTTCGAACGGGTGGCGACGCACGGAGGTATCGCCGCGATCGTTCATGTATTTGAACTCGATGTTCTCTTTACCGGAACCGAACAGGATCACTTTGTGCACGTTCGGGCTCAGGCTGGCCCACGGCGCTTCCACGTCGAACTTATAGTGCTCTGCCAGCGATTTAAGCATCTGGAAGTAGTAAAAGTTACGCTTATCCCAGCCACGGATCGCACCGCCAGCCAGCGACAGTTCAGGATTCTGGATCACGCGGTCCGGGTCAAAATACTGCTGTACGCCCAGGCCGTCACACGTCGGGCAGGCTCCCGCCGGGTTGTTAAAGGAGAACAGACGTGGCTCCAGCTCACGCATGCTGTAGCCGCAAATCGGGCAGGCAAAGTTGGCGGAGAAGAGCAGTTCTTCCGCGTTCGGGTCGTCCATATCGGAGACCACCGCCGTACCGCCAGAGAGTTCCAGCGCAGTTTCAAAGGATTCCGCCAGACGGGTCGCCAGATCGTCACGCACTTTAAAGCGGTCAATCACCACTTCGATGGTGTGTTTTTTCTGCAGCTCCAGCTTAGGGGGATCGGACAGGTCACACACCTCGCCGTCGATACGGGCGCGGATATACCCCTGGCTTGCCAGGTTTTCCAGCGTTTTGGTGTGCTCGCCCTTACGCTCTTTAATGATTGGGGCAAGCAGCATCAGGCGTTTGCCTTCTGGCTGCGACAGCACGTTATCCACCATCTGGCTCACGGTCTGCGCCGCCAACGGGACGTCGTGATCCGGGCAGCGCGGCTCACCTACGCGGGCATACAGCAGACGCAGGTAGTCATGAATTTCGGTAATGGTACCGACCGTTGAACGCGGGTTGTGGGAGGTGGACTTCTGCTCAATAGAGATAGCAGGCGAAAGCCCCTCGATATGGTCTACATCCGGTTTTTCCATCAATGACAGGAACTGGCGCGCATACGCAGAGAGTGATTCAACGTAACGGCGCTGTCCTTCGGCATACAGGGTGTCGAAAGCCAGTGAGGATTTGCCAGACCCCGAAAGCCCGGTCACGACGATGAGTTTGTCGCGAGGGATTATGAGGTTGATATTCTTGAGATTGTGGGTGCGGGCGCCCCGAACTTCGATCTTATCCATTCACCTTTCCCGGTTGGAACACGGATTGCCTGGTTTGTTTGAAGGACAAACGGCTGTCAGAAACGGCTAATTATGACACAATTTAACCTGTTTGAATATACAGTATTGGAATGCATTTTCTGATTAGCTGTGTAACAATGTCGAGTTCGCGAGAGATTTCTGAACCCGCCACGCAACTATGCAAATTGACGCGTGGAAATGGTACACTCGCGCGTTTACACTATTAAGAAACGTATTCAGGAGACACGAACATGGCCAGCAGAGGCGTAAACAAGGTGATTCTCGTCGGTAATCTGGGCCAGGACCCGGAAGTACGCTACATGCCGAGTGGTGGCGCAGTTGCCAACATTACGCTGGCTACTTCCGAATCCTGGCGTGACAAAGCAACCGGTGAGATGAAAGAGCAGACCGAATGGCACCGCGTTGTGCTGTTTGGCAAACTGGCAGAAGTGGCCGGTGAGTATCTGCGTAAAGGCTCTCAGGTTTATATTGAAGGCCAACTGCGTACCCGCAAATGGACCGATCAATCCGGTCAGGAAAAGTACACCACTGAAGTGGTGGTAAACGTAGGCGGCACCATGCAGATGCTGGGTGGCCGTCAGGGCGGCGGCGCACCAGCAGGTGGCGGCCAGCAGCAGGGCGGTTGGGGCCAACCTCAGCAGCCACAGGGCGGCAACCAGTTCAGCGGCGGCGCGCAGTCTCGCCCGCAGCAGCAGTCCGCTCCGGCACCGTCTAACGAACCACCAATGGACTTCGACGACGATATTCCGTTCTGATTCACGGATATGCAAAATAAAAAAACCCAGACATCGGTCTGGGTTTTTTATTCAGTCAGGTATCAGGTAATTACCATCGGCCAGTCTGGTGGCGTATGGCTCATTGCCTCAACCATCACTACTTTAATATTTTCCCAGACGGCGGCAATATCCAGCAGGGTGATACCAAGCAGACCCGTTGCAAACCAGCAAGCCGCGCCCAGTCCTAACAGCGTACTGATGACCGCAAGACCCGCGTAGTCAGATTTACGAAACTGAATGTTCAGCGTGCTGGCTAAAAACATCAGTACCGCACTCAACAAAGGCCAGCGCAGGAGAACCATGCTGGTCGTAATGGTTGCCATAAAACCCATCCTCTCCAAAACAGACGAACTGAATGAAACAGTGTTTCTCGTTACATGATATGTGTGAACTATATCACATTTGTTGATTTATTCGCCAGTGCCTGTGCGAGCAGATAGGGGATTTTATTACGCTGAAAAAGAGAGGCGGCAGGATGGGGTTGCCTTCGACATCGGCGGATGCGAACCCACCACGTGCCGGGAGCAACCTCCTTTGGCCGAGTAGAGGAGGGCAACGGCGTTCCCAGCGATGCCTTTTTATAAATGAAGCCTTATTCTCTGCTGATCCTGGAAATAATGTGGTAATAGCAGAACGTTTATAAAACATTGATCAAATTACACCCGTTCAGGCTGGATAAATATTTCCCTTAATAGAAACGGAACGAATACTTTTAGTTTAGCTTACGGACAAATATTATCGTCATAACGAAATTTAAGATTTTTAATACTAAAAGTCAGTTGCTAACTTCGCATGATTCATGCAACGTAATCACCTGTTTATCAAAGCATCCGGCCTTCATTACTACAGGCGTACAACATGCAGGGATATAGGGCGGGAAATGAATCGTAGCGCGCGGCGCAAGATGCTCAGAGTGGTAGGGATCATCATGGTAGTTATGCTGCCGGTGATGCTTGCGCTATGGTTTGCCCAGCTAAGAGCGGTGTCGGAAACAAGCGCGCAGTTACGCACATTTGCTGAACTGGCTTTAGACAAAACTGAACTGGTTATTGAACAGGTTGATCTGGCCCGGGCCGAAGCGGAAAAATATCAGGGTAAAGTTTGTACGCCGTCACATCGGCAATATATGTTGAACGTGGTTCGCGGCCGTCTGTTCATCGCTGATTTAATTTATGCCGAAGGCCAGAATTTTCGTTGCTCATCCATTTTTACCCCGGATCGGCCCTACGCGATCTCCCCCGCTAATTACATCCGTAAACCCGATATCGCTATCTATTATTACCGTGATACGCCATTTTTCACTGGCTATAAAATGACATATATGCAGCGCGGGAATTATGTCGTGGTGGTTAATCCGCTCTCGTACAGTGAAGTGATGTCCACCGATCACTCTCTCTCATGGGGCGTGTACGATACGGTAACGAATGCCTTCTTTTCCGTCAGTCAGAAAGCCAACGTTTCTTTATTAAACTCGATGATTCGGGATAAGGACGTGGTATTTCAAAAAGATGACCGTTTTTATACGGTGGTAAAATCGGATAAACGTCCGATTGCCGCCATCGTTTCAACGTCGAATAAACGCTTCTATGAAACGCTCTACCATCAGGCGACGTTGACGCTGCCGCTGGGAATGATCTGTAGCATCATTATTTTGCTGGTCTGGTCGCGCACCCACCGTGAGCTGAACTCCCCAGGACGATTGCTGCATCGGGCGCTGAATAAACGTCAGCTTTGTGTCCATTATCAGCCAATCATCGATATCAAGAATAATCAGTGCGTGGGGGCAGAGGCGTTGTTACGCTGGCCTGGTTTTAACGGGCCTGTCATGAGCCCGGCGGAATTCATCCCGCTGGCGGAAAAAGAGGGGATGAGTGAACGCATCACGGATTATGTTGTAGAAGAGGTCTTCAGCGATCTGGGCCATTTCCTGGCCGCGCATCCTGACCTCTATATTTCGATCAACCTGTCGGCGACGGATTTTCACTCTTCGCGGCTGATCGCCATGATTTCCGATAAGGCGCGGCACTATGCCGTGCGTGCGCAGCAGATCAAAATCGAAGTGACGGAGCGCGGATTTATTGATGTGCCGAAAACTACGCCGGTTATCCAGGCTTTTCGTCAGGCGGGTTATGAAGTGGCAATCGACGATTTTGGTACAGGTTACTCGAACCTGCATAATCTCTACTCGCTGAATGTCGATATTCTGAAAATCGACAAATCCTTTATCGACACCCTAACCACCAACAGCACCAGCCATCTTATCGCCGAGCATATTATCGAGATGGCGCAGAGCCTGCGGCTCAAAACCATTGCGGAAGGGGTAGAAACTGCCGAGCAGGTAAGCTGGTTGTTGAAGCGCGGTGTACAGTTCTGTCAAGGATGGCACTTCGCGAAAGCGATGCCGCCCCAGGAGTTTATGACCTGGCAGCAGCAACCTTTGCACTGATAAACCTTAATTCAACTGGTGACGGTAATCGCTTGGCGTGCGGTCAAACTCGCGGCGAAACACGCGGGAAAAGGTTTGTTGCGACACATACCCCAGATCCATCGCGATATCAAAAATAGGCCGCTGCGTAGAGCGTAACGCCTGCGCTGCCAGCAGTAACCTGCGCTGACGAATGTACTCACCCAGCGTCTGGTGCATTACGGTCCGGAACATTCTCTGTAAATACCATTTCGAATAGCCCGACTTTTTCGCGACCACATCAATGTTCAACGGTTGGTCGATATGTTCATCAATCCATTCAATAAGTGTCTGAATAATTTGCTGATGCGACATAAGGTTGCCCTCTGTAGATACAACTTTCCTGGTTGATTCGTCGTTTTCTCTGTGGGGGAGTATAATTCCTCAAGTTAACTTGAGGTAAAGAGGTTTTATGGAAAAGAGATTGCCGAGAATAAAAGCGCTTTTGACCCCGGGTGAAGTGGCTAAGCGAAGCGGTGTGGCAGTATCGGCGCTCCACTTCTATGAAAGTAAAGGGTTAATCAAAAGCATCCGTAACGCCGGAAACCAGCGGCGCTACACCCGTGACGTGCTCCGCTACGTGGCGATTATTAAAATTGCGCAACGAATCGGAATTCCCCTGGCCACCATCGGTGAGGCGTTCGGCGTGTTACCGGAAGGCCACACGCTGAGCCCGAAAGAGTGGAAAGAGCTGTCATCCCAGTGGCGAGAGGAGCTGGACCGGCGTATTCATACGCTGGTGGCGCTGCGTGACGAACTGGACGGGTGCATCGGTTGCGGTTGTTTGTCGCGCAGCGATTGCCCGTTACGCAACCCCGGTGACAAACTGGGCGAACAGGGGACGGGGGCGCGGCTGCTGGAAGAGGATTGAGATCTGTTTGCCGGGTTGCAGCTGCGCCTTATCCGGCAACAAAGCATAATAAAGAACTAAAGCGCCACATATGGGCGCTTTAGTTTTTTCCGGTCTTTGTCTTTCTCTCTATCCCGCTGGCTCACGGGAGGGTTTCCCCCGACATCAGCACCCCTCATGTCGAGCTGGTTGAGGAGGTTCCGGTTTGTGCTGACACTTTAATTCTATGTAAGGGCCGCTTTTTCGCCAGTCACCGGGGCCGCTTTTTTGGCGAATATTTTTCGCGGTGTTGTTCAATTTTCTATAGTTAAAAAGTATGAATAACAGGAGACCTCTATGCTCACGGTACATCACCTTAACCAGTCGCGCTCACACCGCGTGATCTGGGCTCTGGAAGAACTTTCTCTGCCCTATGAGATTGTTCACTACCAGCGCGAAAAAACGATGCTGGCTCCCGAGTCCCTTAAACGCGTGCATCCGTTGGGCAAGTCACCGGTCATTGAAGACAACGGGCTGATCCTTGCTGAATCCGGTGCCATTCTGGAGTATCTGCAGGAAACCTACGACGCAGAATCGCAGCTTAAGCCGCTGGATCCTGCCCACAAGGTGCAATACCGCTTTTGGTTACACTATGCAGAAGGTTCTCTTATGCCACTGCTGTTAATGAAGCTGGTATTTAGCAGCCTCGGTAAACCGCCCGTGCCGTTTGGAATACGCACGCTGGGGAAAGCGCTGGGTCAGGGTGTGCAAAAAGCCTATCTCAACCCCCAGCTCGAAACCCACGCGCGTTTTATTGAATCTCACCTGGCTGAAAATAGCTGGTTTGCCGGAGAGACACTCAGCATGGCCGATATTCAGATGAGTTTCCCGATTTTTGCCCTGCTGGCACGCGGCGGTGTCGAGGATCTTCCGCACACCCATGCCTGGAAGAAAAAGGTCGAAAATCGTCCTGCCTGGCAGAGAACCCTGGAACAGGGCGGGCCGTTAACGATCCCTGGCGAGGCGTAATTTGTAACCCCATTGCGCATAAACGATAACGTTTGCGCATCCTCTGCTTATTTCTTCATCGTCATAAGGGAAATTTAGCGAAAAACGAGAAAGTTCAGTTGAAAAGGGCGGTGATTAGGCTGGATAATCGTTTGCCTAAATTCGACCACCCGTTTTGTAAGCGCGGAGCTAAACGTTTGCTTTTTTTGTGACGCCCCTTTTCGTCGCAAACGCAGCACAAGGATTTGACGTTTTGCTGGCAGTGGAGTCTCCACCACGCTTACGGACTTTCTATAAAAACTCTCAGGGGATGTTTTCTATGTCTACGCCATCCGCGCGTACCGGCGGTTCACTTGACGCCATCTTTAAAATTTCTGCTCGCGGCAGCACCGTGCGCCAGGAAATCGTTGCCGGTCTGACAACGTTTCTGGCAATGGTGTACTCCGTCATCGTTGTGCCGGGCATGCTCGGTAAAGCAGGCTTCCCACCGGCAGCGGTCTTTGTTGCAACCTGTCTTGTCGCCGGTGTTGGCTCCATCGTAATGGGGCTGTGGGCGAATCTGCCTATGGCGATTGGCTGTGCCATTTCCTTGACCGCCTTCACCGCGTTTAGCCTGGTGCTGGGCCAACACATCAGCGTACCGGTTGCCCTGGGCGCCGTCTTCCTGATGGGCGTGCTGTTCACCATTATCTCGGCAACCGGCATTCGTAGCTGGATTTTGCGCAACCTGCCGCACGGCGTAGCACACGGCACCGGTATCGGTATCGGGCTGTTTCTGCTGCTGATTGCCGCCAATGGCGTGGGTCTGGTCATTAAGAACCCGCTGGACGGTCTGCCGGTGGCGCTGGGTCACTTCGCCAGCTTCCCGGTGATCATGTCCCTGATTGGCCTGGCGGTGATTATTGGTCTGGAAAAACTGAAAGTCCCAGGCGGCATTCTGCTGACCATTATCGGTGTGTCCATTGTTGGCCTGATTTTCGATCCGACCGTGCATTTCTCCGGTATTTTTGCCATGCCGTCACTGAGCGATGACAACGGTAACTCCCTGATTGGCAGCCTGGATATTGTCGGCGCGCTGAACCCGGTGATCCTGCCAAGCGTGCTGGCGCTGGTGATGACGGCGGTGTTTGATGCCACCGGTACCATCCGTGCGGTGGCCGGTCAGGCGAACCTGCTGGATAAAGATGGTCAGATTATCGACGGTGGCAAAGCGCTGACCACCGACTCCCTGAGCAGCGTCTTCTCGGGTCTGGTAGGGGCTTCTCCGGCTGCGGTCTATATTGAGTCCGCTGCGGGCACCGCGGCAGGCGGTAAAACTGGCCTGACCGCCATTACCGTTGGTGTGCTGTTCCTGCTGATCCTGTTCCTCTCTCCGCTCTCTTATCTGGTGCCAGCCTACGCTACGGCTCCGGCGCTGATGTACGTCGGCCTGCTGATGTTGAGCAACGTGGCGAAAATTGACTTTGCGGACTTTGTGGACGCGATGTCAGGCCTGATCACTGCGGTATTTATCGTGCTGACCTGTAACATCGTGACCGGCATCATGATCGGCTTCGCGTCGCTGGTGATTGGTCGCCTGGTCTCCGGTGAGTGGCGCAAGCTGAACATCGGCACCGTGGTTATCGCCGTTGCGCTGGTGGTGTTCTACGCGGGCGGCTGGGCAATCTAAATTGTCCTTTGATGCGAAAACGGGTGGCTCAGGCCGCCCGTTTTTATTTTCAGGACTCATCCCGTTGCCTTTTGCGTTACTCTGGGGAAGATAGAATAAAAGGCACGACGCCTTCCGTAGTACATAAGTAACACAGCAAACAGGGAACGCATGGAAATCTTTTTCACAATACTCATCATGACCCTTGTGGTCTCATTATCCGGGGTGGTTACACGCGTACTGCCCTTTCAGGTCCCCCTGCCATTAATGCAAATTGCTATCGGCGCGTTGCTGGCGTGGCCGACGTTTGGCCTGCACGTTGAGTTCGACCCGGAACTGTTCCTCGTGCTGTTTATCCCGCCACTGCTGTTTGCCGATGGCTGGAAAACACCCACGCGCGAGTTTCTGGAACATGGGCGCGAGATCTTCGGTCTGGCGCTGGCGCTGGTCGTCGTGACCGTGGTCGGGATTGGTTTCCTGATCTATTGGGTGGTTCCGGGGATCCCGTTAATACCCGCTTTTGCGCTGGCCGCAGTCCTGTCGCCAACCGATGCCGTGGCGCTGTCCGGCATTGTGGGTGAAGGGCGGATTCCGAAGAAAATCATGGGCATCTTACAGGGAGAGGCGCTGATGAACGACGCCTCCGGTCTGGTTGCCCTGAAGTTCGCCGTGGCCGTCGCAATGGGAACGATGATCTTTACCGTTGGTGGCGCGACCCTGGAATTCTTCAAGGTTGCTATTGGCGGTATCCTGGCGGGCTTCGTGGTGAGCTGGCTGTATGGCCGCTCGCTGCGCTTCCTCAGCCGCTGGGGCGGTGATGAACCCGCAACGCAGATCGTACTGCTGTTCCTGCTGCCGTTTGCCTCCTATCTGATTGCCGAACACATTGGCGTGTCGGGCATTCTGGCAGCGGTAGCGGCAGGGATGACCATTACCCGCTCCGGCGTAATGCGCCGCGCGCCGCTGGCCATGCGTCTGCGTGCAAACAGTACCTGGGCAATGCTGGAATTTGTCTTCAACGGCATGGTCTTCCTGCTGTTGGGTCTGCAACTGCCGGGCATTATGGAATCCTCTCTGGTGGCGGCGGAGGCCGATCCGAACGTTGAAGTCTGGATGCTCTTTACCGACATCGTGCTGATCTACATGGCGCTGATGCTGGTGCGCTTCGGCTGGCTGTGGACGATGAAAAACTTCAGCGTGCGCTTCCTGAAGAAAAAGCCGATGGAGTTTGGTTCGTGGACCACGCGTGAGCTGCTGATTGCCTCCTTTGCGGGGGTACGCGGGGCGATTACCCTGGCCGGTGTGCTCTCCATTCCGCTGCTGTTGCCGACGGGCGATGTCTTCCCGGCGCGTTATGAACTGGTCTTCCTGGCGGCGGGCGTGATCCTGTTCTCACTGTTTGTCGGTGTGATTATGCTGCCGATTTTGCTGCAGCATATCGACGCCGGGGACGCCACGCAGCAGCATAAAGAGGAGCGGATTGCCCGCGCCGCCACTGCCGAAGTGGCCATTGTCGCTATTCAGAAAATGGAAGAGCGCCTGGCCGCCGATGCCGAAGAGAACATCGACAATCAGCTGCTGACGGAAGTGAGCTCACGCGTGATTGGTAATCTGCGTCGCCGGGCTGACGGCCGTAACGATGTGGAAAGCTCGCTGCAGGAGGAGAACCTGGAGCGCCGGTTCCGTCTGGCGGCGCTGCGCTCCGAGCGTGCCGAGCTGTACCACCTGCGCGCCACGCGGCAGATCAGCAACGAGACGCTGCAAAAGCTGCTGCACGATCTGGATCTGCTGGAAGCGTTGTTGATAGAGAATCAGTAACGCTGTTTTTGCCCGGTGGCGCTGCGCTTACCGGGCCTACGTGCGCGATCGGTTCCCTCTCCCTGTGGGCTGAGGGTTCCCCACAAAATAATGCCTGCACGGAGGCCCCCCCTCTCCCTTGAGGGAGAGGGTTGGGGTGAGGGGGAACATATGGCTGTAGAGGTAATTCCGTTCACTTTATGTTCCTTGCTACTCTGTAACGACATAGCCCGTGAACGTGCCAGGGTGGCTCAGTCGCCACCACCCTGGCGACCCGGGCTCCCGGCGGTAAATCGCCGCTTCGCGGTGCCCTCGGCTTATTCCTTCCGGCTTATCGGGGACGGGCGGATGTAACGTCCCTGTAAAGCCGCCCTCTCGGCGCATCCCTGCGCCTCGCCCCGGCCTGCAGGAAACGCCTCAGCGATTTACAGCCGGACCAGGACGTCGCTATAAGTCATTCATTTTCCTGAAGCAACATTCATCACTTCCGGTAAAAAATTACTGGGGATTCCTCAGCCCTGTTGGAGAGGGGTAGGGTGAGGGCACCCAAAATCCCTCACAACATTGCAGCCACGCCTGGGCGCTGTGCGACAAATATATCCCTTCTCGCCAGATCATCCCCAACTGCCAGTGCAAATCGCTTTCGAGTGGGATCCAGCGCAGCGTGTTTTTATCCAGACGCTCGCAAATCGGCTGCGGCAGAATGGCAATCCCCACGCCTGCCTGCACCATCGCTGCCAGGAAATCCCACTGGCCGCTGCGCACCGCAATGCGCGGCTTCACGCTATGTTGATTAAACAGCGTCATCAGCTGGCGGCTGAGGGCGAAATCTTCGTTGTAGATCAGCAGAGGGTATTCGCCGAGCAGTTCAGGTTTCACTGAGTCTCGCTTCAACCAGTCGCCGGAGCGGGGAACCAGCACGCACAGCGGATGGCTAAAGAGCGGAAGCGTCGCCAGACCGCTCTCTTCCTCAACGGGGAGGGCTGTCATGGCGACGTCCAGCTCGCCGTTGGTTACGGCCTGCTGGACGGTTAATCCACCAAACTCCGAAATTTTGAGTTCAACGCCGGGGTAACGCTGGCGAAACAGGCTAATCGGCCCGGCCATCATCATCCCGACCATCGGCGGAATACCAAGGCGCAGCACCCCTTTGGTCAGGTGGTTAATATCGTCTAGCTCCGCTTCCAGCTGACGAAACTCGGCCAGGATCGCCAGGCCACGTTCAAACACCACGCGCCCGGTATCGGTAAGCAACAGCTTGCGTCCGTCGCGGATCAGCAGGGTACAGTTGAGTTCATCTTCGAGGTTTTTCAGCATTTTGCTGATGGTGGGCTGGGTAACAAATAACTTCTCCGCTGCGCGGGTAAAACTCTGCTGGCGAACCACTTCGACAAAATAGCGCAGCGTTCTTATGTCCATGATTATTCCTCGAAACTATACCTTCGATGATTTTAATTCATTTCAGTCCATACCGTGCGCTCACTATACTGGCGCCTCGTCTCATTTTTGAGGAAAACCCCCATGGCCGTGGCGTTAAGCCGTGTTACGCCTGCCGTTGTGCAACGACTCCAGGTACCGGTTCAGGTACTGCTCTACGCGGGACTGTTTGTTTTTGCGGAATATCTTGTCGGCTGGCTGCATCTGCCGCTGCCTGCCAACCTGGTGGGGATGGTGTTGATGCTGACGCTCATTCTCTGCCGCGTTATCCCCCTTAGTTGGGTGCGTGCCGGCGCGCGATGGCTGCTGGCAGAGATGTTGCTGTTCTTTGTTCCTGCCGTGGTGGCGGTGGTGAACTATGCGCAACTGCTGATGGTGGACGGCTGGCGGATCTTCGCGGTCATCGCCCTGAGCACGCTGATGGTGCTGGGCGCCACCGCCTGGGTGGTGGGCAAGGTTTATCGCTTCGAGATCCGCAGGCAAAAACATGACTAACTTCCAGATAAGCGTGCTGTGCCTGATTGCCACGCTGGTTATCTACTTTGCCAACAAACGCCTGTATCGTCGCTTTCACGCGCTGCCGCTGATGCCGCTGGTCTTCACGCCGATCCTGCTGGTGCTGATGCTGGTTTTTGGCCATATCTCCTGGCAAAACTACATTGGTGAATCCCACTGGTTGCTGTGGCTACTGGGGCCGGCCACCATCGCCTTTGCGGTGCCGGTGTACGACAACCTGAATATCATTAAACGTCACTGGATGTCGCTCAGCGCGGGGGTGATTACCGCCACGGTGGTGGCGGTCTGTAGCTCCGTCTGGCTGGCGCGGCTGTTTACGCTGCCCGATGAAATTCAGCGTAGCCTGGCCGTGCGCTCGGTAACGACGCCATTTGCGCTGGCAGCCGCTAAACCGCTCGGCGGACAGCCGGATCTGGTGGCGCTGTTCGTGGTTGTCACCGGTGTCTTCGGTATGGCGGTAGGCGACATGCTATTTCTGCGGCTTTCTATCCGTGAAGGGTTGGCAAAAGGGGCGGGATTTGGCGCGGCGTCACACGGCGCGGGAACGGCACGCTCTTATGAGTTGGGTCAGCAGGAGGGGGTTGTAGCAAGCCTGGTGATGATGCTTTCCGGCGTGTTGATGGTGCTGATTGCGCCGCTGGTGGCGTGGGTGATGTTCTGAACTCCCCGGCCCGAAGGCCGGGGATCAAGACTCAGTGTGCGCGGCCTTGTTCCACGCCCAGGCCGGTTTGCGAGCGGATAAACTGGGCGCGGAATTTCTCACGCTCCAGGTTCCCCTCCGGCGAGTTGTCGGTTGCAGAGAAGATCCAGATACCGATAAACGCCACGGCGATTGAGAACAGCGCCGGGTACTCATACGGGAAGAGCGCCTTTTCGTGACCGAGGATCTGCACCCAAATCGTCGGGCCGAGGATCATCAGAATCACCGCGGTCAGCAGCCCCAGCCAGCCGCCTACCATTGCGCCACGGGTGGTCAGTTTAGACCAGTACATGGAGAGCAGGATGATAGGGAAGTTACAGCTCGCCGCAATTGAGAAGGCCAGCCCCACCATGAAGGCAATGTTCTGCTTCTCGAAGAGGATCCCCAGCAGGATCGCCACCACACCCAGAATCAGTACGGTGATTTTGGAGACTTTGAGCTCTTCACGCTCGGTTGCGCCTTTGCGGAACACGTTCGCGTACAGGTCATGCGACACCGCAGATGCACCGGCAAGCGTAAGCCCGGCAACCACGGCAAGGATGGTGGCAAAGGCCACCGCTGAGATAAAGCCGAGGAACAGGTTGCCGCCTACCGCATCCGCCAGATGCACTGCCGCCATGTTATTCCCGCCAATCAGCGCGCCCGCCGCGTCTTTAAATGCCGGGTTCGCTCCCACCAGCATGATGGCGCCAAAACCGATGATAAAGGTCAGTATGTAGAAGTAACCCATAAACCCGGTGGCGTAGAAGACGCTCTTGCGCGCTTCGCGGGCATCGCTCACGGTGAAGAAACGCATCAGGATATGTGGCAAGCCTGCGGTACCAAACATCAGACCCAGACCGAGTGAAAGCGCGGATATCGGGTCTTTCACCAGCCCGCCCGGGCTCATGATCGCTTCCCCTTTCGGGTGGACAGCCATTGCTTCGGTAAACAGGTTGTTGAAGCTAAAGCCGACGTGTTTCATCACCATAAAGGCCATGAAGCTCGCGCCGAACAGCAGCAGAACCGCTTTGATAATTTGCACCCAGGTGGTTGCCAGCATGCCGCCAAACAGGACGTACATCACCATCAGCACACCCACCAGCACCACCGCGACGTGGTAGTTCAGGCCGAACAGAAGTTCGATCAGTTTGCCTGCGCCAACCATCTGGGCGATCAGATACAGCGCCACCACCACCAGCGAACCGCAGGCGGAGAGAATACGAATCGGACCCTGCTTCAGGCGATACGAGGCCACGTCAGCAAAGGTGAAACGCCCCAGGTTGCGCAAGCGTTCGGCGATCAGGAACAGAATGATCGGCCAGCCCACCAGGAAGCCGAGAGAGTAGATCAGACCATCGTAGCCGGAGGTGTACACCAGCGCGGAGATCCCAAGGAAAGATGCGGCAGACATAAAGTCGCCCGCAATCGCCAGCCCGTTCTGGAAACCGGTAATATTACCGCCCGCAGTGTAGTAATCATTACGGGAACGAACGCGTTTCGACGCCCACCAGGTGATATACAGCGTCAGCACCACGAAAATCAGGAACATGATAATCGCCTGCCAGTTGGTTGGCTGGCGCTGAACCTCGCCGGTAATGGCATCTGCGGCGTGTGCCGCAAAGGGAAGTGTGGCGGCAAGCGCCGTCAGGACTCTCTTCATGATGCTTTTACCTCACGCAGTACCGCTTTATTAAGACGATCGAATTCGCCGTTCGCGCGCCAGACGTAGACGCCGGTCAGCACAAACGAAATCACAATCACGCCAATGCCAATCGGGATGCCCCGTGTGACGCTGGTGCCCTCATGCAGCGGCGTACCCAGCCAGTGTGGGGCGAAGGCGATAAGCAGAATAAAGCCGACGTAGATAATCAGCATGATGATGGAAAGTAAGAAGGCAAACCGTTGCCGTTTATCAACGAGCTCCCTGTAGTGCGCACTATTCTCTATCTGCTGACAAATATCGTTATTCATCACAGAAATCTCCAGAAGTAAGGTTGGTTTGTTTTATCCCCTCTCCCCTATGGGGAGAGGGTGAGGGGAGGAAGGTGCGGTCTGATGCCCTCACCCCGGCCCTCTCCCACAGGGAGAGGGAGAAAAGATTACGAAGGCATTGCGATGGACTGCTTCTCTTCGAGCAGTTTTTCCACCACGCCCGGATCGGCGAGCGTTGAGGTATCACCAAGGTTGCTGGTGTCCCCTGCCGCAATTTTGCGCAAGATACGGCGCATAATTTTGCCGGAACGAGTTTTCGGCAGTGAGTCAGTCCAGTGCAGTACATCCGGCGTGGCAAGCGGGCCAATCTCTTTGCGGACCCAGTTGCGCACGTCGGCATACAGTTCTGGCGATGGCTCTTCACCGTGGTTCAGCGTCACGTAGGCGTAAATCGCCTGGCCTTTAATGTTATGCGGGATCCCCACAACGGCGGCTTCGGCAATCTTCGGATGCGATACCAGCGCGGATTCAATCTCCGCGGTGCCCAGACGGTGGCCGGAGACGTTCAGCACATCGTCCACACGCCCGGTGATCCAGTAATAGCCATCCTCGTCGCGACGCGCGCCGTCACCGCTGAAGTACATGTTTTTAAAGGTTGAGAAGTAGGTC
Organism: Enterobacter sp. SECR19-1250; assembly: GCF_013391025.1. Lineage (NCBI taxonomy): Bacteria > Pseudomonadati > Pseudomonadota > Gammaproteobacteria > Enterobacterales > Enterobacteriaceae > Enterobacter > Enterobacter sp. SECR19-1250. The sequence continues at coordinate 27,051 of NZ_JACASJ010000057.1, forward strand.
TGCTCGAAGCGTTCATGGTCGCCAAAGAGCGTACGTGCCTGGCCCGGCCAGGAATCGACGATCACCAGGTTGCCTTCGGTGGCGCCATCCTGCGGATTGCCTTCGTTATCCACCAGCGCAGGCTGGACGCCGAAGAACGGTTGGGTCGCTGAACCGGCTTTTAAGCGGGTCGCACCCGGCATTGGGGTGATCATGAACCCACCGGTTTCGGTCTGCCACCAGGTGTCCATTACCGGGCATTTTTCGTTGCCGATCTTCTTCCAGTACCACTCCCAGGCTTCCGGGTTGATAGGCTCGCCGACGGAGCCGAGGATGCGCAGGGAAGAGCGGTCAGTGCCTTCTATCGCTTTATCCCCTTCCGCCATCAGCGCACGGATCGCCGTTGGCGCGGTGTACAGAATGTTGACCTGGTGCTTATCGACCACCTGGCACATCCGCGCCGGGGTTGGCCAGTTTGGTACACCTTCAAACATCAGCGTTGTTGCACCGCAGGCCAGCGGGCCGTACAGCAGATAGCTGTGACCGGTGACCCAGCCCACGTCGGCGGTGCACCAGTAGATATCGCCCGGATGGTAGTCGAAAACGTATTTAAAGGTGGTGGCTGCATAGACCAGATAGCCACCGGTGGTGTGCAGTACGCCTTTCGGTTTGCCGGTGGAGCCGGAGGTATAGAGGATAAACAGCGGATCTTCCGCGTTCATCTCTTGCGGTTGATGCTGGTCGCTTGCTTTTTCAATCAGGTCGCTCCACCACAGGTCACGCCCTTCATTCCAGTCGATCTTGCCACCGGTACGCTTAAGGACGATGACGTTGCTGACGGTTTTGACGTTCGGGTTTTTCAGCGCTTCGTCGACATTTTTCTTCAGAGGAATACCGCGCCCGGCGCGCACGCCTTCATCGGCGGTGATCACCAGTTTCGAACTCGAGTCGACAATACGCCCGGCAACCGCTTCCGGCGAGAACCCGCCAAAGATAACGGAATGGATCGCGCCGATGCGCGCGCAGGCCAGCATCGCCACCGCCGCTTCCGGCACCATCGGCATATAGATGGCGACCACATCGCCTTTTTTAATGCCCTGGTCCAGCAGCACGTTAGCGAAGCGGCACACGTCGCGGTGCAGCTCTTTATAAGAGATATGTTTGCTCTGAGAGGCGTCGTCGCCTTCCCAGATAATGGCGGTTTCGTTACCGCGTTCGGCAAGGTGGCGATCGAGGCAGTTCGCCGCAAGGTTTAGCGTGCCGTCTTCATACCATTTAATAGAAACGTTACCCGGTGCAAAGGAGGTGTTCTTCACCTTCTGGTAAGGTTTGATCCAGTCAAGAATATGGCCCTGCTCGCCCCAGAAAGCGTCAGGATCAGAGACAGATAGCTGATACTTCTCGTGGTACTGCTCCGGGTTGATCAGGCAACGGTCCGCAATGTTAGCGGGAATGTCGTGTTTGTGTATTTGGCTCATGGCTTTTTTTCTCCTTGTAAGATGTTAATAATATGTCGCAAAAACGTTAATAGTAGGGGCTTTACAAGCTTTGTTTATTATTTGGGCGGCAGATCACGCATTGTTTGAAGCGTATGAAAAATGAGCGAATGAAACTTTGAAGAAAAATAATTTACCGGACGGATTATTCACATTTGCGCATAAAAAATCGTTTTTATAACAAATGGTTATTTATAAGAATTATCGTAAACTCGCGTCATAACGGCTTTTCGTAGTGAAATGCGTTGTTCTTTAAGGCTTGCGCAACACACCGCGCAGATGATACTCATACGCCGCGTTAAAAAATCCCATAAACCAACGCAACACAATTCATACCCTTTCAGTATGTCTCCATATTCATGCAGTCTGCATGAATAGGGCGCTTCATTGAGGAAGTCAGTTTCTATGAAAAACGTTAAAGTCAGCCTGGCCTGGCAAATCCTGCTGGCCCTTGTGCTGGGTATCCTGCTGGGTAGCTATCTCCATTATCACAGCGACAGCCGCGAGTGGCTGATTGCGAACTTGCTCTCCCCGGCGGGCGATATCTTTATTCATTTGATCAAAATGATCGTAGTGCCAATTGTCATCTCGACGCTGGTGGTCGGTATTGCCGGAGTCGGTGATGCAAAACAGCTGGGCCGCATCGGTGCAAAAACCATTCTCTATTTCGAAGTGATCACGACGATTGCCATTATCCTTGGCATTACCCTGGCGAATGTCTTCCAGCCAGGTTCCGGGATCGATATGTCGCAACTTGCGACGGTGGATATTTCGAAATACCAAAGTACGACCGCTGAAGTGCAGAGCCATGCGCACGGCCTGATGGGCACCATCCTGTCGCTGGTGCCGACTAACATTGTGGCGTCGATGGCGAAGGGCGAGATGCTGCCAATCATCTTCTTCTCGGTGCTTTTTGGTCTGGGTCTTTCCTCTCTGCCTGCCACGCACCGTGAACCGCTGGTCACCGTGTTCCGCTCCATCTCTGAAACCATGTTTAAAGTGACCCACATGGTGATGCGTTACGCGCCGGTCGGGGTGTTTGCGCTTATCGCGGTAACCGTGGCGAACTTCGGTTTTGCCTCCCTGTGGCCGCTGGCGAAGCTGGTAATTCTGGTGCATTTCGCCATCCTGTTCTTCGCGCTGGTGGTACTGGGCATTGTGGCGCGCCTGTGTGGGCTGAGCATCTGGATCCTGATCCGCATTCTGAAAGATGAGCTGATTCTGGCGTACTCCACGGCCAGCTCTGAAAGCGTGCTGCCGCGTATTATTGAGAAGATGGAGGCCTATGGTGCCCCGGCTTCTATCACCAGCTTCGTGGTGCCAACCGGCTACTCCTTTAACCTGGACGGCTCGACGCTGTACCAGAGCATCGCAGCCATCTTTATTGCCCAGCTGTACGGCATTGATCTGTCGCTGTGGCAGGAAATTGTGCTGGTGCTGACGCTGATGGTGACCTCAAAAGGGATCGCGGGCGTGCCGGGTGTCTCCTTCGTGGTGCTGCTGGCGACGCTTGGCAGTGTCGGTATTCCGCTGGAAGGCCTGGCGTTTATCGCCGGTGTTGACCGTATCCTCGATATGGCGCGTACGGCGCTGAACGTGGTTGGAAACGCGCTGGCGGTGCTGGTTATCGCCAAGTGGGAACACAAGTTCGACCGTAAAAAAGCGCTGGCGTATGAACGCGAGGTGCTGGGTCGTTTTGATAAGACGGCTGACCAGTAACATCCTAAGCCCGGTGGCGCTGCGCTTACCGGGCCTACGGGTTTTGTAGGCCGGGTAAGGCGAAGCCGCCACCCGGCACGTTATTCTCCGCTCAACGCATCAAACTCTTCACATCCCGTATCAAACCCTTCCGTACAGCTCAGGTTCAACCAGTAGAGCGCCTTCTGTTTATTGGGCGTGATAAAGCCTTTCTCGCCCTGCTGGAACAGCATCCCTGCCCAGTATTCGGCATAGCCAGTGCGTGACAAAGATGAGCTGCGCTTAAACCATGATGCCGCCAGAGCGTCGTCCTGGGCCACTTCTACACCGTTGGCATAAATCAGACCCAGCAGCATTTGCGCATCTACCGCAGAGTCGTTGTCGATATCTTCGGTGGCCGTCTGCAGCAGTTTGATGGCCTGCGGGTAGTCTGTTTTGCCACCCTGGGTATTCACCAGAACGCGTGCCAGCATAATGGCGCCACGCTTGCTGCCCGCAATCGTGGCCTGCTCGGCCAGCGCTTTAGCCTGAGCGTAATCGCCCTGAGTAAAGTGGATCTGAGACAACAGGGCCATGGCATCGATGTCGCCCCCTTTTGCCGCTTTCTCTGCCCACATCGCCGCCTGCTTGCTGTCGCCGGAGCTGAACCAGGTGTCGGCGAGATAATACTGAGCGCGTGCATCGCCCGCCTCCGCCTGCGCTTTGTACTGGCTGCCAATCTCATCGGCATGGACGAACGACGTAAAAATTAATAACAACAGTAAAAATGGTTTCATGGATTCTTATCATCTGGGTACACGCCGCGCAGTATAATCGCGGCCATAGAATAAAAAAACGGGTGCGTTAAGACCTCAGCATCCTGCAAGCCGGGCGGAACTGTCATTCCGCCCGCAGAGGTTAGCCTGCAACGCAGGCTAATTTCGCCGCCACCTCCTGATGTTCACTCTTTATTGTCAGTTCGCATAACTTTCCGCGAGTAATAAAGGTAAAGATCACTATCGTCAGGCAGATAATAAAAACAATGCCTAACGCAGTTTTTAATGGCGTCATGCCTTTTACTCCTTGTCAAAAAAAGAATAAGAGGCTACCCTCAACTTGTTGGGAGTTGAGTCGGGTAGCCTCGGTGTACTGACCCCAAAAAGTTGGACAGTTAAACACGAGGCACATAGGTCTGGGTTC
>NZ_JACASJ010000058.1:0-31309 GCF_013391025.1 Enterobacter sp. SECR19-1250
AACCAGTAGATCACACTTCATCGTGCTTTTCATTTTTCTGGGGAACCCTCAGCCCCGTGGGAGAGGGTCGGGGTGGGGGCATCAAGCCACACACACCCCCACAAAAAACTACGGGCGATACACCTTCACATTCGCAAAGCCCTGCTCACGCAGGTACAGCGCCTGCAGGCGACTCATCACCCCACGCTCACACCACAGCAGGTATGTTTTGCTCTGGTCGAGGTCGCCAAATTTGGTGCTCAGCTTATAGAACGGCAGAGAAACCACTTCCACCCCTTCCACCTGTAGCGGCTTGTCGTCCTGCTCATCAACGGAGCGGATATCCAGAATCGCGTCGTTGGCACCGAAACCGCTCACGGTTTCAACTTCAACCACTTCCTGCTCGGTCTGCTGGGCAATCTCACGGATGTCGATGTTGGACGCTTCTTCCACCACTTTATCCAGAATGCTGAAATCGAAGTTCTCTTCTTCCGCTTCGATCTTCGCTTTTACCGCTTTGACCGTCGGGCTCTTCGAAATCACGCCGCAGTACTCTGGCATGGTGCGGGCAAAATCTTCAGTGCCGATTTCGCGCGCCAGATCGATGATGTGCTCTTTGTCATGAGAGATCAGCGGACGCAGGATCAGGGTGTCAGAGACATTGTCGATGAGACGCAGGTTGGTCAGCGTCTGGCTGGAAACCTGACCCAGCGCTTCACCGGTGACCAGCGCCTGCACACCGTAGCGTTCCGCTACTTTAGAGGCCGCACGCACCATCATACGCTTGAGGACCACGCCCATCTGACCGTCGTCCACTTTCTCCAGGATTTCGCCAACCACTGGCTCGAAGTTGATCGCCACAAAGCGCACGCGGTGCGAGCTGCCAAAGCGATTCCACAGATAGTGTGCCACCTGACGCACGCCGATTTCATGCGCCGCGCCGCCCAGATTAAAGAAGCAGTAATGCACACGGCAGCCGCGACGCATCAGCATGTAGCTGGAGACGCCAGAGTCGAAACCACCGGAAATCAGGGACAGGACATCTTCCTGGGTACCGATTGGGAAGCCGCCGATACCTTCGTAACGCCCTTTCACCAGCAGCAGGCGATCGTTTTCGATCTCCAGGTTCACGGTGACATCCGGGTTGGTCAGACGCACGCGCGCCGTTTCAACATGCTGGTTCAGACCGCCGCCAACGTAACGTTCCACCTCGATAGAGCTGAATTCGTGCTTGCCGCGACGCTTCACGCGCACGCAGAAGGTTTTGCCTTCGATCTGGTCGCGATACTGCACCAGCGCTTTTTCGAAGATGTCATGCAGGGAAGTGAACGGAACATCTTCCACTTCCAGAATATGGTGAATACCCGGAATACGGGTCAGCGCGTCGCGAATGTCCTGACGTTTGTTTTCATCTTTCGCGCGAACTTCAACGTGATCCCAGTGGCGCACCACGGCGAGGGTTGCGTCGTAGTGTTTTAAAACGTTACGAATGTTCCCGGTGAGAATTTTAATAAAGCGCAAACGCACAGATTGGCTTTTGATGGTGATTTCAGGGAACAATTTAATGATAAACTTCATGGCGGCAATGTTTCTTAGGCAAGCGTATTAAGGCTTGTAATGGAAAATAATATTACAGCCCACACCCGTGGCTGCATCCAGGCGCGCAAGTATACCACCATCGCGCCGTTCCTGTGCACATTGCGCGTTATTTGATAATTGCCCCGAGTCCGTTACCATGTCGGGGCTGAGAATATAAGAGTCAATTCACTATGCCGAAGAAGAACGACGCACCGGCCAGTTTTGAAACTGCGCTGAGTGAACTGGAGCAGATCGTCACCCGCCTTGAGAGCGGTGATTTACCGCTGGAAGAGGCGCTCAACGAATTCGAGCGTGGCGTGCAGCTGGCGCGCCAGGGGCAGGTTAAACTGCAGCAGGCCGAGCAGCGTGTGCAGATCCTGCTTTCCGATAGCGAAGACGCTAAGACAACGCCTTTCACACCGGACGGCGAGTAAATGGATTTTGCTAACGAGCTTCAGGCGCGAGTCATACGCGCCAACGACGCCCTGCGCCGTTTTATTGCGCCACAACCTTTTCAGAACACTCCACTGGTTGAGGCCATGCACTATGGCGCACTCTTGGGTGGAAAGCGCCTGCGCCCGTTCCTCGTCTACGCCACAGGCAATATGTTTGGTATCAGCGATACTACGCTGGACGCCCCGGCTGCCGCCGTTGAGTGCATCCATGCCTACTCGCTGATCCACGATGATTTACCGGCGATGGATGATGACGATCTGCGTCGCGGTCAGCCAACCTGCCATATTAAGTTTGGCGAAGCGAATGCCATCCTGGCGGGGGATGCCCTGCAAACGCTGGCATTCTCTATTCTGAGCGATGCGCCGATGGCAGAAGTCAGCGATCGCGACCGTCTGGCAATGGTTTCCGAGCTGGCGATGGCCAGCGGCGTTGCCGGAATGTGCGGTGGGCAAGCGCTGGATCTGGAGGCAGAAGGACGTCAGGTTAATCTGGAACAGCTGGAGCGTATTCACCGGCATAAAACGGGCGCACTCATCCGTGCCGCCGTACGCCTGGGCGCACTGAGCGCGGGTGAACAGGGGCGCAAAGCCCTGCCGATTCTGGACAGATACGCAGAAAGTATCGGTCTGGCGTTCCAGGTTCAGGATGACATTCTGGATGTGGTGGGCGATACTGCAACATTGGGTAAACGTCAGGGTGCGGATCAGCAGCTTGGCAAAAGTACCTACCCCGCCCTGCTGGGTCTTGAGCAAGCCCAGCGTAAAGCCCGGGATCTGATAGAGGAAGCCCGCCAGTCGCTGAATGAACTGGCCGCGCAGTCTCTCGATACCTCGGCACTGGAAGCGCTAGCGGACTATATAATCCAGCGTGATAAATAAACACACTATCTCGATGAGCCTTTGATGAGTTTTGATATTGCCAAATACCCGACACTGGCGTTAGTTGACTCCACCCAGGAGTTGCGTCTGTTGCCGAAAGAGAACCTGCCGAAGCTGTGCGACGAGCTGCGTCGCTATCTGCTCGACAGCGTAAGCCGCTCCAGCGGACATTTCGCCTCCGGGCTTGGCACGGTCGAGCTGACCGTTGCGCTGCACTACGTCTACAACACCCCGTTCGATCAGCTCATCTGGGACGTGGGCCATCAGGCCTATCCACATAAAATTCTGACGGGTCGTCGCGATCAAATTGGCACGATCCGCCAGAAAGGCGGCCTGCATCCGTTCCCGTGGCGCGGTGAGAGTGAGTACGATGTTTTAAGCGTCGGCCACTCCTCCACCTCCATCTCTGCGGGTATCGGTATTGCCGTGGCCGCCGAAAAAGAGAACAAGCAGCGCCGCACCGTCTGCGTGATCGGCGACGGCGCCATCACCGCCGGGATGGCCTTTGAGGCCATGAACCACGCGGGCGATATCAAGCCGGACATGCTGGTTATCCTGAACGATAACGAAATGTCGATTTCCGAGAACGTCGGCGCGCTGAACAACCATCTGGCACAGCTGCTCTCCGGCAAGCTTTACTCCACGCTGCGCGAAGGCGGCAAGAAAGTCTTCTCTGGCGTACCGCCAATCAAAGAGCTGCTCAAGCGCACCGAAGAACACATCAAAGGCATGGTCGTGCCGGGCACACTCTTTGAAGAGCTGGGCTTTAACTATATCGGCCCGGTTGATGGGCACGACGTGCTGGGGCTGGTCACCACGCTCAAGAACATGCGCGACCTGAAAGGCCCGCAGTTCCTGCATATCATGACGAAGAAAGGCCGTGGTTACGAACCGGCGGAAAAAGATCCGATCACTTTCCACGCGGTACCTAAATTCGATCCGACCAGCGGTTGTCTGCCAAAAAGCAGCGGCGGTATGCCGAGCTATTCCAAAATCTTCGGCGACTGGTTATGTGAAACCGCGGCGAAAGACAACAAGCTGATGGCGATCACCCCGGCTATGCGTGAAGGTTCCGGCATGGTCGAGTTCTCCAAAAAATACCCTGACCAGTATTTTGACGTGGCGATTGCCGAGCAGCACGCAGTCACCTTCGCGGCGGGTCTGGCGATTGGTGGATACAAACCGGTGGTGGCGGTCTATTCCACCTTCCTGCAACGCGCCTACGATCAGGTGATCCATGACGTTGCCATCCAGAAGCTGCCGGTGCTGTTTGCTATCGACCGCGCAGGCATCGTGGGTGCTGACGGCCAGACGCACCAGGGTGCATTCGATCTTTCGTTCCTGCGCTGCATCCCGGACATGGTTATCATGACGCCAAGTGACGAAAACGAATGTCGTCAGATGCTGTATACCGGCTATCACTACCAGGATGGTCCAAGCGCGGTTCGCTATCCACGCGGTAACGCGGTAGGCGTTGAGCTGCAGCCGCTGGAAAAACTGGCGATAGGTAAAGGTCTGGTGAAACGTCGCGGTGAGAAAGTGGCAATTCTGAATTTTGGCACCCTGATGCCAGAGGCCGCTAAGGTCGCTGAAGCGCTGAATGCCACTCTGGTGGATATGCGCTTCGTGAAACCGCTCGATGAATCCCTGATCCTGGAAATGGCAGAAACCCATGAGGTGCTGGTGACGCTGGAAGAAAACGCCATCATGGGCGGCGCAGGTAGCGGCGTGAACGAGGTGCTGATGGCGAACCGTAAAGCCGTTCCGGTACTGAACCTTGGTCTGCCGGATCACTTCATTCCGCAAGGTACTCAGGACGAAGCCCGCGCGGCAATTGGCCTGGACGCCGCTGGTATTGAAGCCAAAATTCGTAGCAGGCTTGCCTGATCCTTCCCCTTTTCCGCTCCTGCTATGCTTAAACGTATTGTTTAAAAAAGCAGGAGTGGAACCATGCAATACACGACATTAGGAAAAACGGATCTTAACGTTTCCCGACTTTGCCTGGGCTGTATGACCTTTGGCGAGCCTGACCGGGGTAATCACGCCTGGACGCTGCCGGAAGAGAGCAGCCGCCCTATCATCAAACGCGCCATTGAAGGTGGCATTAACTTCTTTGACACCGCCAACAGCTACTCCGACGGCAGCAGTGAAGAGATCGTCGGCCGTGCCCTGCGCGATTTTGCGCGTCGTGATGAAATCGTCGTCGCCACCAAGGTCTATTACCCGGTGGGCGATCTGGCTGAGGGGCTCTCTCGCGCCCAGATCCTGCGTTCCATTGATGACAGCCTTCGACGCCTGAACATGGACTATGTCGACCTGCTGCAAATTCACCGCTGGGATTACAACACGCCCATTGAAGAGACGCTTGAAGCGCTCAACGATGTGGTGAAAGCCGGTAAAGCGCGCTACATCGGCGCATCGTCTATGCACGCGTCGCAGTTTGCCCAGGCGCTGGCTCTGCAGGCGCAACATGGCTGGGCGCGCTTCGTCACCATGCAGGATCACTACAACCTGATCTATCGCGAAGAAGAACGCGAGATGCTACCGCTCTGCTATCAGGAAGGCGTGGCGGTGATCCCGTGGAGCCCGCTGGCACGTGGTCGCCTGACCCGTCCGTGGGGGGAAACCACGGCCCGCCTGGTATCGGATGAAGTAGGAAAAAATCTTTATTCCAGTACAGAAGCCAGCGATGCGTTAATTGCCGAACGGTTAGCCGGGATCGCCGACGATACCGGAGCCACCCGCGCCCAGGTCGCGCTGGCATGGCTGCTGGGTAAACGCGGCGTCGCGGCACCGATTATTGGCACTTCGCGGGAAGAGCAGCTTGATGAACTGCTGAATGCGGTGGATATCACGCTGACGCCGGAGCAGATTGCCGAGCTGGAGACACCGTATCAGCAGCATCCGGTGGTGGGGTTTAAGTAATCCCTCTCCCTAACCCTCTGATACGTAAGCCGGGTAAGGCGAAGCTGCCACCCGGCAGTACAGATCGCACAACATCACCCGAAGTGATCGTACCCTTTCCAGTCCAGCGTAACGGGCGCACCATCTTTCACAAACTTCAGCCCTTCACTCTCCGGCATGATCTGGCCGATACAGGTAAATTTCGCGCCGAGATGCGCTAACGCCACGTCCAGCGTCCCACGGTTGAGCTCAGGCACGGTAAAGCACAGCTCATAATCTTCGCCGCCGGAGAGCGCCCAGCGCAGCGCCTGCTCAGGCTCGACGTGTCGAAGCAGCTGCTCTGATAGCGGGAACAGATCCAGGTCAACGCGCGCGCCGACACCGCTGGCCTTCAGAATATGACCGAGATCTGAAATTAACCCGTCCGAGAGGTCGATAGCTGAGCTTGCCCGTTCGCGTAGCGCCTGACCGTGAAGAATACGCGGCGTTGGCCGCAGATGGCGTTTGACCAGATACGCCGCGTCGTCAGTATCGTTCACGGTTAAGCGATCCTGAAGGATCGCCAGTCCCGCTGCGCTGTCGCCCGGCGTACCGGTGACGTAGATCCAGTCGCCAGGTTTCGCCCCGGAGCGTTTCAGCGCGCGTCCAGCCGGCACATAACCGTGGATCGCGAGCGTCATCGATAGCGGCCCCGCCGTGGTATCGCCGCCAATCAATTGCATGTCGTAGTAGTTAAGCTGCTCAAACAGAGCGTCACTAAAGGCTTCAAGCCAGGGTTCATCGACCTCTGGCAGCGTCAGGGCCAGCGTTAACCACGCCGGATCGGCCCCCATCGCGGCCAGATCGCTCACGTTGACCGCCAGCGCTTTATACGCCAGATCGGCAGGATCGATATCAGGTAAGAAATGGCGCCCGCACACTAAGGTGTCGGTGCTGATTGCCAGCGTCTGTTTTTCGGGAATATTGAGAAGTGCACAGTCATCGCCAATGCCGGTTTCAACATCAAGACGAGAGGTTCTGACACGGTCGAAATAACGGGCAATCAGGGAGAATTCGCCGCATGCCATACGTTATGCCTCAGCAAATAAAAGAAAAAACCGGAGCCGCACTGCCCGTCAGGCAATGCAGAGCTCCGGTTTGCGGATCACTTTTTGTGGGGACGGATCGCAGGTGCTGCTTTATCAAGAACGCCGTTTACAAACTTGTGGCTGTCTTCAGCGCCGAAGGTTTTCGCCAGTTCGATCGCTTCGTTGATGGCCACTTTGTACGGCACATCATCACGTTTAGACAGCTCAAACAGCGCAATGCGCAGCACTGCTTTTTCTACCTGACCCAGCTCTTCGAGCAGACGGGAGAGATAGGGTTTCATCAGACCATCGAGATACGCGCTATTAGTCGCCACTCCCGACAGCAGTTCACGGAAGTACAGGACGTCAACATCTTTCACGTCCTGTTCTGACAGGAACTGGTATTCAACATCAGCGATGTCGTTCTGGGACAACTGCCAGGAGTAAAGTGCCTGAACGGCACATTCACGGGCGCGGCGACGAGCAGCAGGTTTCACGGAATTCCCCTTACAAAAAAATCAGGCCTTGATGGCTTTCAATACATTGATCATTTCAAGCGCGGTCAGTGCAGCTTCTGCACCTTTGTTACCGGCTTTAGTGCCAGCACGTTCGATGGCTTGTTCAATACTTTCAGTGGTCAGCACGCCGAACGCGACAGGAATTTCAGCGTCCTGTGCAACGTGCGCCAGACCATTGCTTGCACCGCCCGCAACGTATTCGAAGTGCGCAGTGCCGCCACGAATAACGGTACCCAGCGCAATCACCGCGTCGTATTTACCGGTTTTCGCCAGCGCGCCCGCTGCCAGTGGCAGTTCGTAAGCACCTGGAACCCACACAACGGTAATGTTGTCATCTTTAACCTGGCCGATACGTTTCAGGGCGTCAACCGCACCTTCCAGCAGGCTATCGTTGATGAAGTTGTTGAAACGCGCAATGGTGATGGCGACGCGAGCGTCCGGGGTAGCTACAGCAGCTTCAATAATGTTCATACTCTTCCTTTACGGGTTCATTTGGCCCCGCAGGGGGGCGGATTTTATCATAATACTTTGCGCACTGCTTCCCTATTTCAGAAGCAATTACGCTGTCGTTAAATGGAGGCAAACATCCGGCCCCACCGGACGAATCTCGCTAAATTTGAGTTGTGGTGCATCGGCCAGTTTTTCAAGGCCGGGCAGCACAAACAGGCCACGCGCGTCGCTACCCAGCAGTTTAGGCGCAACGTAGACAATCAGTTCATCGACCAGACCTGCCTGGAGCAGTGCGCCTGCCAGCGTCGGGCCGGCTTCCACCCAGATGCTGTTCACCTGCTGCTTACCCAGCAGCATCATCAGCACCACGAGATCCAGATGACCGTTGTGCTCCGGCACCATAATGCTGCGCACGCTTTCCGGCCAGTCGCGTGAATCATCTTTTGTGCGGGCAATCCAGGTTTCACCGGGCTGCTGCACAATGCGGTGTTCAGGCGTGACGCGGTTCTGGCTATCAATGACAATACGCAGCGGCTGACGCAGGTTTTCCTGCGGATACAGCGCCTGGGTATCGGCATTCAGTTCGTTCCAGCGCACGGTCATGGCCGGATCGTCCGCGAGAACCGTTTCACTGCTGGTGAGGATAGCATGGCTTTGCGCACGCAGACGTTGCACATCGCGCCTTGCCTGCGGCGAGGTGATCCACTGACTTTCGCCGTTCGCCATCGCCGTGCGGCCATCCAGTGAGGCGCCCAGCTTGAGCTGAATATACGGGAACCCTGTACGCATGCGCTTCAGGAAGCCTTTGTTAATCGCTTCCGCGTCCTGCATCATCAGGCCGTGGCTAACATCGATCCCTTCCTGCTGCAGACGGTACAGACCACGTCCGGCCACCTGGGGATTAGGATCCTGCATCGCAGCGACAACGCGTGACACTCCCGCCGCGATCAGCGCTTCACAGCATGGCGGCGTGCGCCCGTGATGGCTGCATGGCTCAAGCGTCACGTAGGCCGTCGCTCCGCGCGCTTTTTCACCCGCCATACGCAGGGCATGCACTTCAGCATGGGGCTCGCCCGCGCGGTAGTGGAAACCTTCGCCCACGATCTCGCCATCTTTAACAATGACGCACCCGACGTTGGGGTTGGGATGGGTGGTAAATCGACCGCGCTGCGCCAGCTTCATGGCGCGCGCCATGTACATCTCATCCTGCATGGACTTAATCCTGTAAGCGGGCGATCTCTTCGCCAAACTCTTTGATATCTTCGAAACTGCGGTAGACAGAGGCGAAGCGGATATAGGCAACCTTATCGAGCTTTTTCAACTGCTCCATCACCAGATTGCCGATCATCTTGCTGGGCACTTCACGTTCACCCAGACCACGAAGGTAAGATTTAATGTGGTTTAACGCCATTTCGACGTCATCCGCGCTGACGGGGCGTTTCTCCAGCGCTTTGAGCATTCCGCTGCGCAGCTTCTCTTCGTTAAACGGCTCGCGCACATCGTTACTTTTTACCACGCGCGGCATGACCAGCTCTGCCACCTCAAAGGTCGTGAAACGCTCGTTACATACCAGACACTGCCGACGGCGGCGTACGGAAGACCCTTCGCCCACAAGACGAGAATCGATGACTTTGGTATCCACAGCGGAGCAGAATGGGCAATGCATACGGTATCCCTGTTATCTGGTTAACTGACTTTCATTTTACCCTGAACTGGCCTGACAACAAAGGAAGAGCTTTTTGAGACAAAGGATCTATGTCTGTCGGGATGATGCTGGCTACCATTACGGTGATCCGTTATTTCAAGGAATTAAACGCAATGACAAGACGTTACCTGAAAATTCTGCTGGTGGGGAGCCTCTTCACCCTTAGTGCCTGTGCACAGCAAACCGAAGTTCGCCAGATGAAACAGAGCGTGAATACGCTCAATACGGCGATGGACAAACTGAACAAAGAGACCGTGAAGATCACCCAGCAAAACGCGCTGAATGCAAAATCCACCAGCGGAGTGTATTTGCTGCCGGGGGCCAACACCCCTGCCCGTCTCAACAGCCAGGTTGGCACGTTAAAAATGTCGCTGGTGAATGTGGCGGCAAATGCGGATGGTACTCGCGCAACATTACGCATTCAGGGTGAGTCCAACGATCCGCTGCCAGCCTTTAGCGGCACCGTCGAGTGGGGCCAGATCCAGGGCACCACCGAGAATTACCAGGAGGTGAACGTGAAGAATCAGCTCTTCACCGCCCCGGCCAGTGTTTTAGCGCCGAGTGATGTGGATATTCCGCTTCAGTTAAGCGGCCTTACGCCCGATCAGTTAGGCTTTATCCGCATTCACGACATCCAACCCGCCGCACAGTAATCCCCCTCCTTTTGAGCGGAGTGAAATGTCACTCCGCTAACATTTACATTTCGTATGGATTGGCAACATAAATGATTGCCGCTACAATCCCGGCCGTTTAAAGTACGCAAACGTGAACGCAATCGATTACGCGTGTGAGAGATATGTGAAACAACACATATTTTTGTGAGCAAGGATTCCTATAATAGGCTCCGCAGAAACACGAAATATTTAGAAACGCAATTCGCGCATTTTTCACTCCCGGAAGGGAATTTCAATCAGTGGCATGATTATGAAAAAAACATTACTCGCAGCCGGCGCCGTGCTGGCATTGTCCTCCTCTTTCACTGTTAACGCAGCGGAAAACGATAAACCACAATACCTCTCCGACTGGTGGCACCAGAGCGTTAACGTGGTCGGCAGCTACCACACCCGTTTCGGACCTCAGATCCGTAACGATACCTACCTGGAGTACGAAGCGTTCGCCAAGAAAGACTGGTTTGATTTCTACGGCTATATGGATGCACCGGTCTTCTTCGGTGGTAACACCGACGCAAAAGGTATCTGGAACCACGGTTCCCCACTGTTCATGGAGATCGAACCGCGCTTCTCTATTGATAAACTGACTGGTACCAGCCTGGCGTTTGGTCCGTTCAAAGAGTGGTATTTCGCGAACAACTATATCTACGACATGGGCCGTAACAAGTCCGGTCGCCAGAGCACCTGGTATATGGGTCTGGGTACCGACATCGACACGGGCCTGCCAATGAGCCTGTCTCTGAACGTGTACGCTAAATACCAGTGGCAGAACTACGGCGCTGAAAACGAGAACGAATGGGATGGCTACCGTTTCAAAGTGAAATACTTTGTGCCAATCACCCAACTGTGGGGCGGCAACCTGAGCTATATCGGCTTCACCAACTTTGACTGGGGTTCAGATCTGGGTGATAAGAGCGGTTACGCTGAGAACGGTATTAAGCAGCGTACCAACGATTCCATCGCTTCCAGCCACATTCTGGCGCTGAACTACGATCACTGGCATTACTCTGTTGTTGCGCGTTACTGGCACAACGGCGGCCAGTGGAACGACGACGCTAAACTGGTATGGATGAACGAACACGTCCGTTCTACCGGTTGGGGTGGTTACCTGGTAGTGGGTTACAACTTCTAATCGTGTGATTGTTGCCGGGTGGCGCTGACGCTTACCCGGCCTACAAAACCTGTGCGGGCTGCCTCTCCCCGTGGCTTGTTACTGCTTCACCTTGCGCAAAAAATCCGCCAGCGATCGGTCTGCACTCTCACTAAAGCGCCTTTCCGTAAGGACAATTTTGAGGCATCTGTCGAGACGGAAACAGCGATAGTCATCGCGCAGTTCACACCATGACGCCAGTAGCCAGCGTTCTCCCCAGAAAAACAGCCCCAGCGGCTGAACCTCACGCGTTGAAAATTGCCCCGCTTCGTCACGATAATGCAGCACCAGCACGCGCTGGGCCGAGATCGCCTGATGTATGACATCAAAATCACTGCGGGAGTGGCTTTTCATGCCAAAATCCGGGGCATAGATCCGCGTCTGCTCTGCCTTTCGGCGGCTCTCTTCGGGCAGGATCGCGAGCACTTTCTCCTGTGCCGACTCCAGTTCGCGCGACAGCGACTCCCCGCCCCAGGTGGTAAGCAGACGAATAGCCACGATCAGCGCCTCAGACTCCTTGTTTGTCAGCATCAGCGGCGGCAGGTCAAACCCCGACATCAGCCGGTAACCGCTCCCCGCTTCGCCCTCCACCGGCACGCCGGAAAGCGACAGGTCGCGGATATCGCGGTATACCGTGCGCTCAGAAACGCCGAGCCGGTCCGCAAGATGCGCTGCCGTTGTCAGACGTCGGCCCCGCAGGATCTGTACTATCTGAAACAAACGGTCAGCGCGTCGGGTCATTTTTGCTTACGCTCTCAGGCAGGTTGATGAAGGCCGACGCGATTACCTTCGCTGTCGGTAAATAAAGCAATAGTACCAATACCGCGCGGTAACTCCAGCGGACCAAACACGCACTCGCCGCCCGCAGAGGCAATGCGATCGAGTGTAGCGGTCAGATTGTCAGTATGCAGGTAGATAATGGCCCCCTGCATCGAGGGAATAATCCCCTCAAATTTAGCCAGCGCACCGCCGGTGGCCGGATCCTCATGCGGGAATACCGCCAGCTCGGCGCTGTCCATTTTCTCGCGCCTCAGTGAAACCTGCATCACCGGCTCATAAAATTTGATGGCGCGATCCATATCCGCGACCGGGATCTCAAACCAGTTAATCACACTTTTCATAAATCCTCCTGCCTCTTGTTTGGGTTCAACAGGAGTCTACGACAGGGCTCCTGACAGCATACTGTCAGGAGTGTTTGTCAGGAGCAGATAAAAAAATCCCGGTCAACAGACCGGGATTTCGATAACGTGATAAACGTCTTACGGCAGAATAGACGGCTGATCCGCCCCTTCTTTCTCGACCTTCTGCTGGAGCAGGTGCTCGCGCTTCATGCCAAGTTTCAGTGCCAGAGCGGACGCCACGTAGATTGACGACGCAGTACCGATAGACACACCGATCAGCATGGTCAGCGAGAAGCCTTCCAGCACTGGACCACCGAAGAGATACAGCATCAGGATCACCATCAAGGTGGTACCGGATGTGATCAAGGTACGGTGCAGCGTCTGGGTCAACGACACGTTAAAGATTTCGTACGGCGTACCGCGACGGATCTTACGGAAGTTTTCACGAATACGGTCAGATACCACGATACTGTCGTTCAGGGAGTAACCGATAACGGACATCAGGGATGCCACAATTGTCAGGTCAATCTCAATATGGAACAGAGACAGTACGCCCATGGTGATCACCACGTCGTGCGCCAGTGCGATAACCACACCCGCCGCCAGTCGCCACTCAAAGCGGAAACCGACGTACACCAGGATGGAGATCAGCGCCACCAGCAGTGCCATCGCACCGGTTTGCGCCAGGTCCGCACCCACGCTCGGGCCGACGAACTCAATACGCTTAACCGTGGCGTTCTGGCTGGTTGTTTCGTTAATCACGCTAACAACCTTGCTGCCCAGTTCCTGGCTGCCGTTGGCATCGTGTACCGGCGGCATACGCACCATGATGTCGCGGCTGCTGCCGAAGTTCTGCAACAGCGGCTCTTCAAAGCCCGCTTTCTGCAGTGACTGACGCATATGGTCCATATCGACCGGTTTTTCCAGGGTGATTTCAATCACCGTCCCACCGGTGAAATCCAGACCCCAGTTAAAGCCTTTTACGCCCATAACGACGATGGACAGAATCAGCAGTAAACCTGAAATGCCGAAGGCCCAGTAGTCCCAGCGCATAAAGTCCCAGACTTTACGGCCGTGGTTCAATTGTTCAACAGTATATTCCTGTGCCACAACGCACTCCTCAGATAGACAGCTTTTTGACGCGCTTGCCGCCGTACAGCAGGTTCACGATGGCACGGGTGCCGACAATAGCAGTAAACATTGACGTTGCAACACCGATACCGGTGGTAATCGCAAAGCCTTTGATTGCGCCAGTCCCCACTGCATACAGGATAAGAACCTTGATCAGTGTTGTTACGTTCGCATCGAAGATGGAGCTGAACGCGCCTTTATAGCCTTCATCAATCGCCTGCTGAACAGAGCGACCGTTGCTCAACTCTTCTTTGATACGTTCGTTAATCAGTACGTTGGCGTCGACCGCCACCGCAAGGGTCAGAACGATACCCGCAATCCCCGGCATGGTCAGCGTCGCCCCTGGCAGCAGGGACATAATGCCGATGATCAGCACCAGGTTCGCGATCAGCGCGGAGGTGGCAATCAGACCAAACTTCTTATAGAAGAAGATCATGAAGAGGATAGAGACCGCCAGGCCGGCCAGACACGCTTCCAGGCCCTGCTGGATGTTTTGCATACCCAGAGTTGGACCAATGGTACGTTCTTCAACAATCTGAATTGGCGCAATCAGCGCACCGGCACGCAGCAGCAGAGAGAGCTGACGCGCTTCGTTCGGGTTGTTGATACCAGTGATACGGAAGCTGTTACCCAGACGAGACTGGATATTGGCGATGTTAATCACCTCTTCCTCTTTCACCAGCACCGCACGACCGTTAGCGTCTTTCTTACCGCTGTCTTTGTACTCCACGAACAGGGTTGCCATCGGTTTACCGATGTTGTCCTTGGTGAAGTTAGACATGATGTTACCACCCGCGCTGTCCAGCGAGATGTTAACCTGCGGCTGGTTGTACTCGTCCTGGCTGGAGGTGGAGTCGGTGATATGGTCACCGGTCAGGATCACGCGTTTGTACAGCACAACAGGCTGACCTTCGCGGGTCTCTTTCACTTCCGAGTCACCCGGAATACGGCCAGAAGCGGCAGCAGACTGGTCAACGTTGGTGTTCACCAGACGGAATTCCAGCGTTGCAGTGGCGCCCAGAATCTCTTTCGCGCGCGCGGTGTCCTGAATACCCGGCAGTTCTACAACGATACGGTCAGCACCCTGACGCTGCACCAGCGGTTCAGCCACGCCCAGTTGGTTTACACGGTTGCGCAGAATGTTGATGTTCTGCTGAACGGCATATTCACGCGCTTCTTTCAGACGGGCGTCGGTCATTACCGCGCGCAGCTGGTTGCTGCCCTGAGCGGTGATCACCAGGTCACGGTGACGTTGGGTCAGGTAATCTACAGCCTGATCGCGCGCCGCACTGTCGCGGAACGTGATGCTCATACCGTAGTTATCTTCTTTACGAACGGTGGTATACGCGATGCCTTTTTCACGCAGATCGCTGCGCAGGCTATCGATATTCTGTTCCTGCAGTTTGCCCAGCGCGGTATCCATATCCACTTCCATCAGGAAGTGCACGCCGCCACGGAGGTCAAGACCGAGTTTCATTGGCTCTGCGCTCAGCGCAGCCAGCCAACGTGGGGTAGCAGGAGCAAGGTTAAGCGCCACGACGTATTTATCACCCAGCACGCCCATCAGCGCTTCACGAGCGCGGAGCTGCGTGTCGGTGGTGTCGAAGCGAGCAAGAATTGCGCCCTCTTCCAGAGCCACAGACTTAGCGGTAATTTTTTCTTCTTGTAACGTTTTCTGGACCTGGATCAGCGTTTGCTCACTGGCGGCGACACCGCGCGCGCCAGTGATTTGAACAGCCGGATCCTCACCATACAGGTTGGGAAGCGCGTACAGCAGGCCGACGAGAATCACGACGACCAGCATGATGTACTTCCACAAAGGATAACGGTTTAACACGGCAGTTCCCTTTGGGAAAAGTTGGGATTACAGCGCCTTCATGGTGCCTTTCGGCAGAACGGCAGCTACGAAGTCACGTTTGATAACCACTTCAGTGGTGTCGTTCAGGGCGATAGCAATGTAGCCACTTTCAGCCACTTTGGTTACGCGACCGACCAGGCCACCGTTAGTCAGGACTTCATCACCTTTCGCGATGGAGTCCATCAGCTTTTTGTGCTCTTTGGTACGCTTCTGCTGTGGGCGCAGGATCATGAAGTAGAAGATCAGACCGAACACAACCAGCATCAGAATCAGAGACATCGGGCTGCCCTGCGCTGGAGCACCTGTTGCCGCTACCGCATCAGAAATAAAAAAGCTCATTCAAATTCCCTCATTATTAATATTAATCAACGTTCAAAGGTGGAACGGTTCGACCCTGACGTTGGTAAAAATCGGTCACGAAGCTCTCTAATTTACCCTCTTCGATAGCCTTGCGTAAACCAGCCATTAAGCGCTGATAATAGCGAAGGTTATGAATGGTATTGAGACGCGCGCCCAAAATCTCATTGCAACGATCGAGATGATGCAAATACGCGCGAGAATAATTGCGACAGGTGTAGCAATCGCACTCGGCATCGAGCGGACTGGTGTCACTCTTATGCTTCGCGTTACGGATTTTCACCACGCCATCGGTAACAAACAGATGACCGTTACGTGCGTTACGGGTTGGCATGACGCAGTCGAACATATCGATGCCGCGGCGCACACCTTCAACCAGATCTTCTGGCTTACCCACACCCATCAGGTAACGGGGTTTATCCGCCGGGATTTGCGGGCAGACATGTTCCAGAATACGGTGCATGTCTTCCTTCGGCTCACCCACAGCTAAACCGCCGACAGCGTAGCCATCAAAACCTATCTCTACCAGACCTTTAACAGAGATATCGCGTAAATCTTCGTAAACACTGCCCTGGATAATGCCGAACAGCGCATTTTTGTTCTGCAGGGAGTCAAAACGGTCGCGGCTACGCTTCGCCCAGCGCAGCGACATCTCCATGGAACGTTTAGCGTAATCCCAGTCCGCCGGGTATGGCGTACATTCGTCGAAGATCATCACGATGTCAGAGCCGAGATCGTACTGAATCTCCATAGACTTTTCAGGATCGAGGAAAATCGGATCGCCGTTGATCGGGTTACGGAAGTGGACGCCCTCCTCGGTGATCTTGCGAATATCACCCAGGCTGAAGACCTGGAAACCGCCAGAATCGGTCAGGATCGGGCCTTTCCACTGCATGAAGTCATGCAGATCGCCGTGAAGCTTCATGATCTCCTGACCAGGACGCAGCCACAGGTGGAAGGTATTACCGAGGATAATCTGGGCGCCAGTGGCTTCTACTTCTTCCGGCGTCATCCCTTTTACGGTGCCGTAAGTCCCCACAGGCATAAACGCGGGGGTTTCCACCACGCCGCGATCAAACACCAGGCGACCGCGACGCGCGCGGCCATCGGTGGTATCGAGTTCAAATTTCATTTTTATTCCTCTGTGCCAGAAAAACAGTCCAACACATTATTCCGGTGCCGCGGACTTATTCCCCGACACGCTCATTCAAAGCCAGCGGATTGTACGTGATAAACATCGCGTCCCCGTAGCTAAAAAAGCGATATTTTTGTTCTACCGCAGACTTGTATGCCGCCATGGTGTGCTGATACCCCGCAAAGGCGGAGACCAGCATAATCAGCGTTGATTCAGGTAGATGGAAATTGGTCACCAGTGCATCGATGACTTTGTACTGATAGCCCGGATAGATAAAGATCTGCGTATCGCCAAAGAACGGCTCGATCAGATCTTGTTGAGCCGCCTGGGCAGCGCTCTCCAGTGAACGTACGGAGGTGGTGCCCACCGCAACAACGCGGCTGCCGCGCGCTTTTGCCGCCAGAACCGCATCAACAACCTCCTGCGGCACTTCAGCATACTCAGAGTGCATAATGTGATCTTCAATGCTGTCTACCCGCACCGGCTGGAAGGTGCCCGCGCCGACGTGCAGCGTCACAAACGCCATCTCCACGCCTTTTGCGCGTAATTTTTCCAGCAGCGGTTCGTCAAAGTGCAGACCCGCCGTCGGCGCCGCTACCGCGCCAGGCTTCTGGCTGTAGACGGTCTGGTAGAGCTCACGATCGGCCTCTTCATCCGGGCGCTCAATGTACGGCGGCAAAGGCATGTGGCCGATGGCATTGAGAATATCCAGCACCGTGCGCTCATCGTTGAACTCCACTTCGAACAGCGCGTCGTGGCGCGCGGTCATGGTTGCTTTGATACTCTCGTCATCGCCCAGCAGCAGTTCGGCACCCGGTTTAGGTGCTTTTGAGGCGCGAATATGTGCCAGACTACGTTTATCATCGAGCATACGTTCGACCAGCACTTCAATCTTGCCGCCGCTGGCCTTGCGGCCAAACAGACGCGCCGGGATCACGCGGGTATTGTTAAAGACCAGCAGATCGCCAGGGTTGAGCTTGTCGAGCAGATCGGTGAAAGTACCGTGCGTCAGCTCGCCCGTTGGCCCGTCCAGTGACAGCAAGCGACAGCTACTGCGCTCAGGCATTGGATAGTGAGCAATCAGGGATTCAGGTAGTTCAAAGGAGAAATCGGCGACGCGCATGACGTATACTCGTGACTTAAAAACAGGCGGCATAGTCTAGTGCTCACACCCTTTTGCTGCAACAACTAGCCGCCCCCGGACAAATAAAACGCATGAATTTTCTCGCTCACCTGCACCTCGCTCACCTCGCTGACAGCTCCCTTTCCGGCAATTTGCTGGCCGATTTCGTCCGCGGCAACCCCGCCGAGACCTGGTCCGCTGAAGTTGTCGACGGGATTTTTATGCATCGTCGTATCGATGTCATGACGGATAATCTGCCAGAAGTAACCGAGGCCAAAGCGTGGTTTCGCCCCGAAACGCGCCGCGTTGCGCCAATCTCGCTTGATGTCATGTGGGACCATTTCCTGTCGCGCCACTGGGCGCAGCTGTCGCCGGAGATGCCATTGCCGGATTTTGTGCGTTATGCCCACCAGCAGGTGTCGATCATTCTGCCCGACTCGCCGCCGCGCTTTGTGAATCTGAATAATTACCTGTGGTCGGAACGCTGGCTGGAGCGCTATCGCGAGATGGACTTCATCCAGAATGTGTTAAATGGGATGGCGAGCCGCCGACCGCGTCTGGATGCGCTACGCGACTCATGGCATGACCTGGACGAACATTACGATGCGCTGGAAACGCGTTTCTGGCAGTTTTACCCGCGAATGATGACGCAGGCGAAAAACAAACAGCTCTGACAGAATTCGCATTGATAGGTAAAAGCTGGCGGAACGATTGTCACCACCTCTTTGTCTTATCCATGAACACTCTCTATACTGGCTCGCGTTGCGTTCCAAATAACCTTAGTATCTACAGGAGAATCATATGGTTCTGGTAACTCGTCCGGCTCCGGATTTTACAGCTGCAGCAGTTCTGGGCAACGGTGAAATCGTTGAAAACTTCAACTTCAAACAGCACACCAACGGTAAAGCGACCGTTCTGTTCTTCTGGCCAATGGACTTCACTTTCGTTTGCCCGTCTGAGCTGATCGCGTTCGACAAACGTTATGAAGAATTCCAGAAGCGTGGCGTAGAAGTGGTTGGCGTCTCCTTCGACTCTGAGTTTGTACACAACGCATGGCGTAACACCCCTGTCGACAAAGGCGGCATCGGTGCGGTGAAATACGCAATGGTTGCGGACATCAAACGCGAAATCCAGCAGGCTTACGGTATCGAACATCCGGACGCTGGCGTTGCGCTGCGTGGCTCCTTCCTGATCGACGCGAACGGCATCGTGCGTCACCAGGTTGTGAACGATCTGCCGCTGGGTCGTAACATCGACGAAATGCTGCGTATGGTTGACGCGCTGCAGTTCCACGAAGAGCACGGTGAAGTGTGCCCGGCTCAGTGGGAAAAAGGTAAAGAAGGTATGTCTGCGTCCCCAGACGGCGTTGCGAAATACCTGTCCGAGAACGTATCCAGCCTGTAATCGGCACGGTTTACGAAAAAGGCCCGCTTATGCGGGCCTTTTTGTTATCACACCGTCAGCCAAACCAGACGGAAGCAGAAATCGCCGGCAGGGAGAGGATCCCCTCCTGCACGCTCCCTTTCCCCTTTTTTAGCTGCCACGCGCTCACGTTAAGCAGCGGAGAGTCATCCAGCACCACTTCGCACGCCTCGCCCCGGTTGATGGCTACCAGCACGCGCTGCTGGTTATAGACGCGGACAAACACCACCACGTTGTCGTGGGCATAAACCACCTGACAACCACCGTAGCGCAACGCCTGGCTCTGCTTACGCAGTTTCGCCAGCCGCTGATACAGGCTGAACAGCACGTTGTCCTGCTTCGCCGGATCCCATGGGAAGGTTTTGCGGCAGAACGGATCGTTGTTCCCGTCCAGCCCCACCTCATCGCCGTAATAGATGCACGGCACGCCCGGCCAGGTAAAGAGCCAGGTCACCGCCAGCGGCAGGCGCGCGACATCCTTACCGAGCAGGGATTTGAATCGCGCGGTGTCATGGCTGTCCAACTGGTTAAACATCCGTAACTGCTGCTGATGCGAAAGACTGGCGCGGTAGTTATCCATCCACGCCATGCAGGTTTCCGCATCAATATGCTGCGGATCGTAGGAAATATCGGTGTTAGCAAGGAATCCCCACAGCGGGAAGGTAAAACCGCGATAGTTCATTGCCGCATCTTCCGCGTCCGCCTGCAGCCACTGGCGCGCGTCGCCAAAATGTTCGCCAAACACGAACGCCTCCGGCTGCGCGGCTTTTGCTGCACGAGTGATCCCGGCGACGTGCTGAAGGTTATTACGCGCCCCGCCCGCTTCACCGAGCATATGCACCACGTCAAGACGCCAGCCATCCATATTCCATGGCTCACTCAACCAGTGGCGCACAATGCTGTTTTCACCGCCGTAAATCTCGTTCACCAGCGTTGGCGACTGGAAATCCAGCTTCGGCAGGCTCGGATAGCCCAGCCAGTCCAGCGCGTGACCCTCCTCGTTGAAGCTGTACCAGTCGCGCTGGGGTGAATCCGGGTTATGGCACGCCCCGCCCATCGACTGGTTATGACGGTCAAACCACGCGTGTGAGTCGCCGCTGTGGTTGAACACGCCGTCCAGAATCAGACGCATGCCCTCTTTTTGCGTATTTTTACGCAGACGAAGCAGCGCGTCATCACCGCCAAACTGCGGGTCAACGTGGCGATAATCGGCGGTATCGTATTTATGCACGCTCGGTGCTTTAAACACCGGGTTAAGGTACAGCGCCGTCACGCCCAGCTTCTTCAGATACGGTAGCTTTTCGCTGATGCCGTCAAGATCGCCGCCGTAGAACGTCGAGCCGCCCGCCTGCGCGGTTAACGGCTCATCCCATTCTTTCAGGATAATGTCGTGTCCTGCGGCGTGGTGATAATAGACCTTATCCTGCCCGGCGGTGCGCGTTTCGCTGCGCGCAAAGCGATCCGGGAAGATCTGATAAAAGACCTGGTCGTTAACCCACTGCGGGCCAGCGTCCGGGTAATCGACGGCAAACTGCTCCAGCCGCGCCGGAGGAAAACGGCTAAATCCCTGCGGGGTAAACCACAGCTGGCGGTTATTCCAGAGCAGCTTAAAGCTATAGCGTCGGCGCGGCTGGCCGCTGCGCAAGTCGATGTTTGCCCGCCATGCCGTTACGCCAGGCTGCGGCTGGCTGCGCTGCTTGTTCATTTTCAGCGTGGTTTCTTCATTATCGACTTCAGCGCGTAGCGTCACGCGTTCAGGCTGATTTTCCCCCGCCAGCCAGAGCGTAATCACAAGGTTGTCTTTGTTTTGCTTAACAAATGGGGCAACCGGAAGGTGCCAGGCGTTTAACATCACGAATCCCCTTTGATGAAATTGACGTCACCTTGCCACAGGGTGATTAAGGTTAGCTCACCATGACGTGATTTATTGGGGGAGGAGAAAGGAGGAGGAGACAAAATTCCCTCTCCCACAGGGAGAGGGCATAAAATATTACTGCGCTTGCGCCAGCTGACGGTCGCGGCGGCATTTAAACACCCAACCCACCAGCAGCAGTACGATCCACGCACAGCCTACGTAGAGGGAAATACGGGTATCAGGATGGTAGCCAATCAGGCCGATGATAAACACCAGGAAGATCAGCCCAACGACGGTCGTCGCTACCCCGCCTGGCACTTTAAACTTCAGCGCTTTTGCCTCCTCAGGGGACAGACGGCGGCGGAACGCAATCTGTGACAGCAGGATCATGATCCACACCCACACGGTCGCGAAGGTCGCCAGAGAAGCGATCACCAGGAAGACGTTTTCCGGCATGATGTAGTTCAGGTAGACCGACAGCAGCAGCGCAACGGTCATCACCATAACCGTCACCCACGGCGTGCCGCGACGGGAGGTTTTGGCAAAGACCTTCGGCGCACTGCCCTGCTCTGCCATGCCGTGCAACATGCGGCCCACGCCAAAGACGTCACTGTTAATCGCTGACAGCGACGCGGTCAGGACCACAAAGTTCAGGATGCTGGCCGCAAAGGCGATGCCCATATGCTGGAAGGTCAGCACAAACGGGCTACCGTTGGTCCCCACCTGGTTCCACGGATAGATAGACATAATGACGAACAGCGTACCCACATAGAACACCAGAATACGCATCGGCACCGAGTTGATGGCGCGCGGAATGGACTTCTCCGGGTCTTTGGCTTCCCCGGCGGTGATCCCGATAATCTCAATCCCGCCGTAGGCAAACATCACCATCTGGAGCGACATCACCATGCCGAGCCAGCCGTTGCTGAAGAAGCCGCCGTTGCTCCAGAGGTTATGAATACCGGTTGGCTGGCCGCCGTTACCGATCCCCCAGATGATGATGCCGAAACCGGCCACAATCATGATGATGATGGTGGCAACCTTGAAGAAGGAGAACCAGAACTCCAGTTCTCCAAAGACCTTCACGCTCATCAGGTTGACGGCGCAGATAATCAGCACCACGCTTAACACCCAAATCCAGTGCGGTACCGCCGGGAACCAGACGCCCATGTAAATCCCAAAAGCGGTGACATCGGCAATGGCCACAATCAGAATTTCGAAGCAGTAGGTCCAGCCGGTGATAAACCCGGCCAGCGGGCCTAAATTCTCCTGCGCATAGCGCGAGAATGAACTGGCTGAAGGGTTATGAACCGACATCTCTCCCAGCGCACGCATGATGATATACGCCGCCACGCCGCCGATGATGTAGGCCAGCAGAACGCTTGGACCGGCCATTTTGATGGCATCTGCCGAGCCATAAAAAAGACCGGTACCGATAGCGGAGCCGAGCGCCATAAAGCGAATGTGGCGCGTGCTCAGCCCACGTTTGAGTTTGTTAGTGCTTTCCATTTAAATCTTGCCATTCAACACGAAAAAAACAAAAAACCACGGGGCCTTAAGCCCCGTGGTTAAACAGTTTGTTGCCGTTGATTAATGGGCGTTCGATGCGACCTGACGCCCTGCAGCACGGTCCCAGATAATAGCCAGAACCAGTGCAACAACGGTAGGCATCAGCCAGGCCAGACCTTGCTCAGACAGCGGCAGACGCTGTGTCCAGGCTGGCAGGATGTGAGCAAACGCTGATGCTTTAATCCCGTCAAGGATACCAAAAATCAGGCTGATAAACATGGCTGGCGCAATAATTCGCGAGGAGTTATTCCACCACGGGCGCGTAAAGCTCAACACCACCAGCACGATACACGGCGGATAGATGGCCGTCAGCACCGGAATGGAGACCTGAATCAGGTGGCTCAGACCGAGGTTAGACACCGCCATGGAGAAGATGCCGAGGATGAATACCAGCGTGCGGTAAGAGAGCGGCAGATATTGCGCAAAGAACTCCGCACAAGCACAGGTCAGACCAACCGCCGTCACCAGACAGGCCAGGAAGATCAGGGCCGCCAGCAGCATGCTGCCCGCACCGCCAAAGGTGTGCTGAACGTAAGCGTGCAGAATTGCCGCACCATTCGCGTTCTGATCGACCAGCGTGGCGCTATCGGAACCCAGGCGGAACAGCGCCAGATAGAGCAGCGTCAGGCCCACACCGGCCATCAGACCAGCCCAGATGGTATAGCGGGTCAGCAGACGCGCTTCGGTCACACCACGGGAACGAGCGGCGTTCACGATAACGATACCAAACACCATCGCGCCCAGCGTATCCATGGTCAGATAGCCGTTCACAAATCCGTTAGAGAAGGCCGCATTTTGATAGGCATCCATCGCGCTGCTGATAGGACCCGCAGGCCAGATAATGGCCGCAACCGCCAGCACGATCAGCGCGATAATTTTGAGTGGAGCCAGGAAGTTACCCACGGTATCCAGCAGTTTGCCCGGATAGAGGGAGACCAGAATCACAATAGCGAAGTAAACCAGGCTGTAGATAAACAGCGGCATCGCACCGTCACCGGTCAGTGGCGCAATCCCTACTTCGAAGGAGACTGTCGCGGTACGCGGGGTCGCAAACAGCGGGCCAACGGCCAGATAACACACCGTTGCCAGCAGGACGCCAGCCACTTTACCTATTGGGGTGCTGAGGCTATCAACGCCGCCGCCAACTTTCGCCAGCGCAACCACGGTCAACACCGGCAGGCCCACGGCAGTGATCAGGAAACCAAATGCTGCTGTCCAGACGTGTTCACCCGCCTGTAAGCCAACCATTGGGGGAAAAATGATGTTGCCTGCGCCAACGAACAGCGCAAATGTCATAAAGCCCAGCGCGATGATGTCACGCGATTTTAAGTGATGGGTCATAAAACCTTACTGCCTGTGGATGTGGTGTTGAATATATTGAGATTTTCGCCATCCCCAATGGGACGATACAGCGGAAATTTTGCTCAATTTCAGCGGGATATGCTCCCGTCCTGGCGTGGAGAAGAATAGTTTTTCGATTTACCACGCAAATACAGTCGGTCTGACAGTATCTGGGGGGCAATTTAAACGCTTATAACGTTTAAAGGCAAGGAGGGATCGTAAAACCAGAACAATATGCCAGCATGAAAATACAAACCAGAATAATTCGCTAATATCATGAAAAAGCCATGGCTAATCATGCGAACAAAAAAGCACCAGCCGTATAAAATTCATTCGCGTTTCGCTTTACTGCAAAGCAAACGGGCCAGCAATAGCTGGCCCGTGGAAAGGTAAAATGACACACCCGCCGTCAGGCGATCTTTTTGGCAATTAATCGTTCCGGTATAACGAAACTGAAACGGGTTCCTTTGCCCAGCGTGCTTTGAATATCGAGGCGGCTTTCATGGTGATTCACCGCGTGCTTCACAATGGCCAGCCCCAGCCCGCTTCCCCCCGTTTGCCGGGAACGGGCTTTATCTACCCGGTAAAACCGCTCGGTCAGACGTGGAAGATGCTCAGGCGCAATGCCCGGCCCGTTATCCTCGACGCTAAACTCGGCCCCCGTTGGTGTCTGCTGCCAGCGCACCATAATATCCGTTCCTTCCGGGGTATGATTAACCGCGTTATAGACCAGGTTAGAGATAGCACTCCGCAGTTCATCCTCGCTCCCGAGCACCTTCAGACTGTTAT
Organism: Enterobacter sp. SECR19-1250; assembly: GCF_013391025.1. Taxonomy (NCBI): domain Bacteria; kingdom Pseudomonadati; phylum Pseudomonadota; class Gammaproteobacteria; order Enterobacterales; family Enterobacteriaceae; genus Enterobacter; species Enterobacter sp. SECR19-1250. The sequence goes on from NZ_JACASJ010000058.1 coordinate 25,058, forward strand.
CGACGTCAAAGGTCAGATGATGTTTTTTATGGCTTAAGGTTTGCGCTTCGCGCTCCACTACCCGCAGCATCATCGGTACGTCGATAGTGTCATTTAAGGCAAGCGTCGGAGCCGCCTCAATCTTCGACAGCGTCAGCAGCTGTTTCACCAGCCCTTCCATACGGTGCGTCTGCTCGCGCATGGTATGCAGCGCCTTCTCACGCGGCGCACCTTCAAGCGTCTGCTCCTGCATCATCTCCAGATAGCCCTGCAGCACCGTCAGCGGCGTGCGCAGCTCGTGGCTCACGTTGGCGAAGAAGTTGCGTCGTGCCCCTTCCAGCTGGTGCATCTGGGTGACGTCACGCGCTACCATCAGCCATTGCCGATCGCTGTAGGGCATCACACGTATTTCAAGATGACGGCCATTGTTGAGCTTCAGATTGTGCGGACGCGTGAAATCACGTTTTTTCAGATACTGCGTGAACTCCGGATAACGCAGAAGGTTGAGGATGTTCTGGCCATTATCGTCCGGCCAGCGCAGGCCCAGCAGCTGTTGGGCGAGACCGTTACACCAGAAGATTGTCCCCTCTTCCGTGGTCAGAATCACCGCATCCGGCAGCGATTCCGCACCGCTGCGAAAGCGTTTAATCAGACTTCCCAGCTCGCGACGGCGCTTTTTATTACGCATCTGCATCTGGTGCAGGCCGTAAAGCAGCGGCTCCCAGCTCCCGCTTCCTGGGGGAGGCGTCATACTTCTGTCAACCCACAACCACCAGGAGAGGCGCAGTAAGTTCCAGAAATGCCAGATCAGCAGCCCGGTCACAGACGCCAGCAGAAACCACGGCAGGTATCCAAGAAAGGCCCCCAAAATGAAGGCCGGAATACAACATAAGATCAGTTCAAAGACGAGCCTTTTCCATGACAGACGTTCCAGCACGCGTCACACTCCTGTCATTGTTCAGAAACGGGTAGAAAAACGATAACCCGTACCGCGGACCGTCTGTACCATGCGATCGTGGCCGCTCAGTTCCAGCGCTTTACGCAGGCGGCGGATATGTACGTCAACCGTCCGGTCTTCGACATACACGTTAGTTCCCCAGACGTTATTCAGCAACTGTTCGCGGCTGTAAACACGCTCCGGGTGAGTCATAAAGAAATGCAGGAGTTTGAATTCGGTAGGCCCCATGTCGAGGGGATTTTCGCCCGTCATAACACGGTGCGAGGTGGGATCAAGGCTCAGGCCCTGCATCTCAATGACCTCTTCCACCGCCATCGGTGAAATACGGCGCATCACAGCTTTAATACGGGCAACCAGCTCTTTCGGTGAAAAGGGTTTGGTAATGTAATCATCCGCGCCGGTCTCAAGGCCGCGCACGCGATCTTCCTCTTCACCGCGCGCGGTAAGCATGACAACGGGGATATCGCGGGTCATCGCTTCACGCTTGAGGTGTTTGATAAACTGCAGTCCGGAGCCGCCAGGCAACATCCAGTCAAGCAGGATCAGATCGGGCCAGGGTTCATTCAGCTGGTTCACCGCGCTGTCATAATCTTCCGCTTCAACCGGCTGGAAGCCATTTTGTTCGAGCACGAAGCACACCATTTCACGAATTGGAGCTTCATCTTCTACGACCAGAATACGTCTCGCCATACTTTGCCCTGTCTTATCTTATTTAAGTTACAAGTTTGTAATGCGGCGTCATTATGCGTCAGATTTATGACAGATTTATGAAAAACAGTACCACGTAAAATGGCAAACTGTTGTTTTATTACAGCGGTTATTTTCCAGCTTCTGAAAGTTTATAATCCCCATTCCCTTTTTTGCCACGGATTCGCTATGCGCATATTACACACCTCGGACTGGCATCTGGGTCAAAACTTTTACAGCAAAAGCCGGGCAGCGGAGCATGAAGCGTTCCTGAACTGGCTGCTGGACACGGCCCGATCGCACGAGGTGGACGCGATTATTGTTGCGGGTGACATTTTTGATACCGGTTCGCCGCCAAGCTATGCGCGTGAGCTCTACAACCGCTTCGTGGTAAATCTGCAACAAACCGGCTGTCATCTGGTGATTGTCGCCGGTAACCACGACTCCGTCGCAACGCTGAATGAATCCCGCGATATCCTGGCCTTCCTTAACACGACCGTGGTAGCCAGCGCCGGTCATGCGCCGCAGATCCTGAAAAAACGTGACGGTACACCGGGAGCGGTGCTGTGTCCGGTGCCCTTCCTGCGCCCACGCGATATCGTGCAAAGCCAGGCGGGGATGTCCGGCGGGGAAAAGCAGCAGCATCTGTTGCAGAGCATCACGGACTATTATCACCAGCAACATACGGATGCCTGCGCCCTGCGCGGCGAACAGTCCATTCCGGTGATTGCCACCGGGCATCTTACTACCGTCGGCGCCAGTAAAAGTGACGCGGTGCGTGACATCTATATTGGTACGCTGGACGCCTTCCCGGCGCAAAATTTCCCGCCGGCGGATTATATCGCGCTCGGGCATATTCACCGGGCGCAGGTCATCGGCGGCTGCGAGCACATTCGCTACTGCGGCTCGCCCATTGCGCTCAGTTTTGATGAGACCGGCAAAGCCAAATGTGTGCACCTGGTGAGTTTTAATGAGGGCAAACTCAGTGCCGTGGAGTCGCTGGAGGTCCCCGTCACCCAACCGCTGGCGGTGCTGAAGGGCGATCTGGCGGCGATTACCGCTCAGCTGGAGCAGTGGCGTGGTGTCGAGCAAAATCCGCCCATCTGGCTGGATATTGAAATCACGACCGACGACTACCTGCATGATATGCAGCGTAAAATTCAGGCATTGACGGAAGATCTGCCCGTCGAGGTCTTACTGGTTCGCCGCAGCCGCGAACAGCGCGAGAAAATTCTGCTGGGTGCACAGCGTGAAACGCTCAGCGAACTGAGGGTGGAAGAGGTATTTGAACGCCGACTGTCGCAGGAAGAGATTGACGACACCACGCGCGCAAGGCTTAACGAGCTGTTCCTTCATACCCTGCACGCGCTCAGCGATGAGGAAGAAAACGCATGAAAATTCTGAGCCTGCGTCTGAAAAACCTCAACTCCCTTAAGGGCGAGTGGAAAATTGACTTTACCGCCGAGCCGTTTGCCAGCAACGGGCTGTTCGCCATTACCGGCGCGACCGGTGCCGGGAAAACGACCCTGCTCGACGCCATCTGTCTGGCCCTTTACCACGAAACACCGCGTCTGCAAAAAGTCTCCCAGGCACAAAACGACCTGATGACCCGCGATACCGCCGAGTGTCTGGCCGAGGTGGAGTTTGAGGTAAAAGGCATAGCGTATCGTGCGTTCTGGAGCCAGAACCGCGCGCGCAATCAACCAGACGGAAACCTGCAGGCACCGCGCGTCGAACTGGCGCGTTGTGAAGACGGTAAAATTCTGGCCGATAAAGTGACGGACAAACTGGAGCAAACCGCCGCGCTCACCGGGCTGGATTATAGCCGTTTTACCCGTTCAATGTTGCTCTCCCAGGGGCAGTTTGCCGCCTTCCTCAACGCTAAACCGGGCGATCGCGCCGAACTGCTGGAAGAGCTGACCGGCACCGAGATCTACGGTCAGATCTCAGCGATGGTGTTCGAGAAACATAAGGCCGCCCGTAACGCGCTTGAGATGTGCGAGGCGCAGGCCGCAGGCGTGGTGTTACTGAGCGAAGCGCAACAGCAGCAGTTACAGCAGAGTTTGCAGGCACTTACTGACGAAGAGAAAACCCTGCTGACTCAGCAGCAGAACCAACAGCGCGATTTTCAGTGGCTGACGCGCAACGACGAGCTAATTCGCGAGCAGCAGCGGGTCATGCTCCTGCAACAGCAGGCGCAGCAGGCGCTGACCGACGCCGCGCCTGAGCTGGCCAAGCTCCAGCTTGCGCAGCCCGCCGCCCAGATTCGCCCCCTGTGGGATAGCCAGCAAGAACAAACCACGCGCCTCGCGCAGACAAAGCAGCGCATTGTCGAAGTAAATACTCGCTTACAGGCCAAAGCCGCGCAGCGCTCACGCATCCGTCATACGGCGCTGCGTACCCATGCGCAATTGCAGAGTGACCTTACGATCCAGGCCACATGGCTGGCGGAGCATGAACGTTACCGCGTGTGGGGCCAGGAGATTGCTGGCTGGCGCGCCCATTTTGCGCAGTTGAAGCGCGATAAACATCAGATTGCCACGCTTGCAGCCCGTATTGCTGAATTACGTCAGAAGCTCGCCGGGATGCCGGAAAACCCCCTGACGCTGACGGCGGATGACGTGGCAGCGGCAATGGAGCAACAGTCCCGGTCACGCCCTTTACGCCAGCGCCTGACCTCGCTTCATGCCCGCTATCAGCCGCTGCAAAAACGGCTGCAAGAGAACGCGGATACCCGGCAAAAAGCGCAGTCCGAGCAGGTAAAACTCAATGAAACGCTGACGCTGCGCCGCCAGCAGTACAAAGAAAAAAACCAGCACTATGTCGATTTGAAAGCGTTGTGTGAAAGCGAAGCGACGATCAAAAAGCTGGAAAGCTATCGCTCGCAGCTTGAGGCCGGAAAACCCTGCCCACTATGCGGCTCCAGTGAACATCCCGCCATTGAGACGTATCAGGCGCTTGAACTCACCGATAACCAGCGGCGCCGGGACGCGCTGGAAAAAGAGGTCGCCGCGCTTAAAGAGGAAGGTCTGCTGGTGCTGGGACAGGTCAATGCCCTGACACAGCAGATCCAGCGAGCAACAGACGAAGCGCAGACGCTCTCTCAGGAAGAGCAAGCACTCACTAAAGAGTGGCAGGAGGTCTGTGCAGACCTGAATATCTCGTTGAATATTCAGGAAGATATCGCCCCATGGATGAACGAACAGGAACAGTACGAACGTCAGCTCTATCAGCTCAGCCAGCGCCTGACGCTGCAAAACCAGCTTAACGAACAGCAAGCGCAGGAGCGTCAGTACCAGCAGCAGCTGTCGGCAACGCGTCAGGCACTGGAAAACGCCCTGCTCGCGCTGTCGCTGCATGCTCCTGAAGAGGGGGAAGAGACCGCCTGGCTGTACGCCCGGGAGACGGAATTCAACCTGTGGCAGGAAAAACAGACGCAGTATGCTGCGATTCAGGAGCGCATTAATACCCTGAAACCGCTGCTCGACACGCTTCCGGCAGGCGATGACACCGAGGCAGAACCGGCCATTCCTGAGAACTGGCGCGAGATCCACGACGAATGCCTGTCCCTGCAAAGCCAGCTTGCCACCCTGCAGCAGCAGGAGAGTCTGGAAAGCGAGCGGCTACAGCACGCCACAGCGCAATTTGCCACCGCGCTGGCGGCAAGCTGCTTCGCCGATCGCGAGGCCTTTCTCGCCGCGCTGCTGGATGAGGAGACCATCCGCCGTCTTGAACAACGCAAGCAGACGCTGGAGAGCCAGCTTCAGCAGGCAATCGCGCTTAGCGGGCAGGCTGAACAGCAGCTACAGGCCCACCAGCACCAGCAACCGGAAGGGCTGGACGCCGACGCGCAAACCCTGCATGCGCAGCTACAGCAGCTGACGCAGCAGCTTCGCGAGAACACCACTCATCAGGGGGAGATCCGCCAGCAGCTTAAGCAGGACAGCGATAACCGCCAGCACCAGCTGGCGCTGATGCAGCAAATTGACGAGGCCTCACGTCTGGCCGAGGACTGGGGTTATCTGAATGCGCTGATAGGCTCCAGCACCGGCGACAAGTTCCGTAAATTCGCCCAGGGTCTGACGCTGGATAATCTGGTCTGGCTCGCTAACCAGCAGCTTAACCGCCTGCACGGGCGCTATCTGCTGCAGCGTAAAGTCAGCGACGCACTGGAGCTGGAGGTGGTCGATACCTGGCAGGCCGATGCCGTACGCGATACCCGCACGCTTTCTGGCGGCGAAAGCTTCCTCGTCAGTCTGGCGCTGGCGCTGGCACTTTCCGACCTGGTGAGCCACAAAACGCGAATCGATTCGCTGTTCCTGGATGAAGGTTTCGGCACGCTCGACAGCGAGACGCTGGACACCGCGCTGGATGCGCTCGACGCGCTGAATGCCACCGGGAAAACCATCGGCGTGATAAGCCACGTCGAGGCTATGAAGGAGCGTATTCCGGTGCAAATCAAAGTGAAGAAGATTAATGGACTGGGGTATAGCAGGCTGGATAAGGAGTATGCGGTGCAGTAAAGGCGGATCGGTGCGGTCTGGTGCCCTCACCCTGGCCCTCTCCCACAGGGCTGAGGGATCCCCATAAAATAATGCCTGCACGGAGGACCCCCTCTCCCTTGAGGG